>NZ_JBRILT010000032.1:0-60241 GCF_052977065.1 Shewanella sp. 125m-1 | reverse complement strand
TCGGGTTCGAACCGATGACCTATACCTTGGCAAGGTATCGCTCTACCAACTGAGCTAATGTCGCGTAAATCTTTTTTACTTACCGAATGTAATCATCCCATAAGTTTTAATTTGGAGCGACATATCGGGTTCGAACCGATGACCTATACCTTGGCAAGGTATCGCTCTACCAACTGAGCTAATGTCGCATAAATCTTAATTTTGCATCTTAGCTTGTAACCACTCACTAAAGGTATCGTTCTTTCCTCTAGCAACTGAGCTAATGTCGCATTTCAACTTTTATCAGTAATCACTAAGTTTGGTGCTTAGCGAAAAGTTGAGGCCGCATTATATGAAAATATCCCTACGGTGCAACCCCTTCTTGCAAATAAACTGACTGATTGGTCAAATTCTAAATACTTTCGCTCGATAAAACTGCAATTCGGCGATAGATTCTTCGATATCTTGTAATGCTTGGTGAGTATTCTTTTTACTGAAACCTTCCATCGCGATTGGTTCCCAGCGACGAACTAGCTCTTTAATTGTACTCACATCGATATTGCGATAGTGAAAGTAATCTTCTAAAGCTGGCATATAACGATTTAAGAAGCGGCGATCTTGACCAATACTGTTACCGCACATAGGTGAAACACCTGCGGGTACATATTGCGATAAGAAGGCAATAGTCTCTGCAATAGCCTGCTCTTCATTAACAGTACTCGCTTTTACGCGGTCCACAAGGCCAGACTCACCATGATGTTTCTGGTTCCAGTCATCCATCAAAGCAAGCTGTTCATCTGACTGATGGATAGCAAAAACAGGCCCTTGCGCGATAATGTTGAGCTCTTTATCTGTCACTATTGTGGCAATTTCAATAATTCTGTCAACGTCAGGCTCTAGCCCTGTCATTTCCAAATCGACCCAAATCAGATTGTTTTCATCTATAGCCATAAAGCGACCTGTTATTCCTGTTAGCCTAAATTCAGGCTTTTTTGTTTTAGACCGTGTATCATACTGCTTTTTTAAGCAACACAAAATCACCTTTATCATTGAAGACTAATACGTGAGCAAAAAGAAACCGCTAAGCCATGGTCAATTACGCAGAATGCGGACCAACCAAAAAAAGAAATTACAGAGCCACGACGCAGGCGAAACGACTGACTTACAAGACAGTACGTTAGGCCCTGAGCAGCAAGGCACCATTATTTCCCGTTTCGGTCAGCACGCTGACGTTGAGACCGACGGAGGACATCTTGCTCGCTGTAATATTCGACGCAATATTAAAAGTCTGGTCACCGGTGATAAAGTTATCGTTCGTTTAGCCTTGACCAGTGAGTCGGGCGCTAGCCGTATCGAAGGCATTGTAGAGGCTGTTCATCCAAGACATTCGCTGTTATCACGCCCGGATCTTTATGATGGCGTGAAAATCATTGCATCAAATATCGATCAGATTTTGATTGTCACCTCTACACAGCCGGCGTTTACTACCCAAATCATCGACCGTTATTTAGTTGCAGCTGAAGACACAGGCATCCAACCTGTCATCATCTTAAATAAAGTTGACTTAATTACGCCTGAAGAAGCGCCTGAAATCGATGCTGCACTTGAACGCTACAAAGCCATTGGATACCAGATTTACCGCGTAAGCAGCATAACCGGTGAAGGTGTAGAGCAGCTACACGCGTTAATGGATGGCAAAGTCAGTGTCTTTGTGGGGCAATCGGGTGTCGGTAAATCTTCAATGATTAATGCCATGATGCCGGATGCAGAACTAATCACCGGAGATATTTCTCAAAACTCTGGCTTAGGTCAACACACAACCACCACAGCTAAACTCCTGCATATTGCAACTGGCGGAGATTTAATTGACTCACCAGGTGTGCGAGAATTCGCGCTCTGGCACTTACCTGCAGACAGAGTGGGCTGGTGCTTTATTGAATTTAGAGACTATTTAGGCACTTGCAAATTTAGAGACTGCAAACACTTAAATGATCCTGGTTGCTCAATTACCGAAGCTTTTAAAGCCGGTGAGATCACCGAAGACAGATACAATAACTACCACCGTATTATTGCTAGCTTAGACGAGCAAAGACATGCCCGTCATTTTAGAGCGGGTCCAGACGAATAATAACGACTCGATAACTGTCAAATCAAAATAGATAAAGCGGTACGATGGCAAACTTGAGTGACGCTGCACTTAACGCAGCCCACTTGTGAAAATGGCCCACCCGCTTTATTAAAAACAGATAGCACCTCAAAATAGGTGAAAGATTAAAGGATATTAAAATTGGATAAAGTTAAAATTGCCCTGCAGTACATGATGCCAAAGCATTTGCTTTCTCGCCTTGTAGGCAAACTTGCCGCTGCAGAAATGGGGTCAGTGACGACAGCCGCTATTAACTGGTTTATCAAGCAGTATAAAATTGATATGAGTGAAGCCGCGCAGCCAGAAGCCACTGCTTATGCAAGTTTTAATGACTTCTTTACTCGCGCATTAAAACCAGGGATTCGTCCATTATGTGATGACAATGATTATATCGTTCACCCTGTAGATGGCGCAGTTAGCCAACTCGGCCCGATTAAAGAAGGACGTATTTTTCAGGCCAAAGGACATGATTATTCTTCACTTGCATTGCTAGGTGATCAGGCTGATGATGCTAAGCGTTTTGAAGGCGGCGACTTTGCCACAATTTACCTTGCACCAAAAGACTATCATCGCATTCACATGCCAATTAAAGGCACCTTGTCTAAGATGACTTATGTTCCTGGTGAACTCTTCTCTGTTAATCCATTAACAGCTGAAAACGTGCCCGGTTTATTTGCACGTAACGAGCGTGTTGTCGCTATTTTCGAAACTGAAATCGGCCCTATGGCCATGGTATTAGTTGGCGCTACAATTGTGGCAAGCATTGAAACAGTTTGGGCAGGTACAGTCACACCACCAACAGGCAAAAAAGTATTCACTTGGGATTACCCAACTGAAGGCCCTAATGCATTGACGCTTGATAAAGGCGCTGAAATGGGCCGCTTTAAGCTAGGTAGCACTGTAGTGATGTTATTCGCTAAAGATGCCCTCGATGAATTTGCTACTGGAGTAGAACCAAAAAGCGTGACACGTATGGGTCAAGCTTTTGCAAAAATCGAAGACTAATCTCTAAGGTATGAATGGACAATAAAAAAACAGGGCTGTTAGAACTTCACTTCGCGGTGCTACTTTTCGGCGGCACCGCGCTGTTTTCAAAGCTTATCCCTCTTAGCGCACTCGATATCACCCTGCTACGCTGCGTTGTCGCTGCCACCGTATTAGCCTTAATCGTAAAGCTCAGTAAACAACGCCTGTCACTCAATGCTGGTAAAGACTACTTTATTGCCATAGGTCTAGGCATTCTTGTTAGTTTGCACTGGGTCACCTATTTTGCCTCTATGCAGCTATCATCGGTTGCCATAGGCATGATTGCCTTTTTTACTTATCCGGTTATGACCGTACTGGTTGAGCCTATCGTTACCAAAACAAAGCTTAAACTGGCTGATGTTGTCAGTGGCGTGGTGGTATTAATTGGTGTGTCTTTACTGATCCCGGAGGCGAGTCTAGGTAACGAGGTGACTTTAGGTATTGCTATCGGTATTTTATCTGCGGCACTATTTACAGCCCGCAATCTATTACATAAGCGATACTTTACCGCCTATAGCGGCCAGCAAGCCATGTTCTATCAGACCTCAGTTGCTGCATTCTTTCTGGCTCCATGGTTAAGTGTCGAGCTTAATACCATAGAGCAAAATGTATGGTGGTTAATTATTTTATTAGGCGTAGTGTTTACCGCTGCCCCTCATGCGCTATTTACTTCAGCATTAAGATTACTCAGCGCTAAAACGGTAGGATTAGTCTCATGCCTGCAACCTTTTTACGGCGCCATGCTGGCTTTATTCGTGCTTGGTGAAGACTTAGCAATGAAAACGATTATTGGTGGAATGCTAGTCGTCGCAACGGCCTTATTTGAAACCCAACAAAGTCACAGATCAAACCGAGCAAAAAAGAGTACATAGAGCGATTTATTTATCACGATAACTTGGCTACTATGAGCAAGTCCTTTTTGCCTTGTTCGTACTCTTATCATGCATCGTTTTTTATTACTCTTTCTGTGCTTATTCGCCTTATCCGCTAATGCGAACTCCCCACTCCAAATAGAGAAACGCCTTGGCCTGTCTCCCTCTAGTAGCGAGTCGACGCCACAAGAACAATTGAGCCTATTACAGGATAAAATTAACGATCTTGTCTTCACTGAAAATAGTGCCCGTGAACTACTGCAAAATTTTGATAAGCATAAACAAAACCTGCTCAATCAAATAAAAGATGCACAGAAGCCACTCACATCATCAAATCAAAAAGATATTAACCAACAAGCATCACTCGCATACCTACGCTTGTCGGAATTGAAAGAAGTAGAAATAAGCCTTAGTCAAAAAATCAATGCACTGATTAAATCCCATAATGAACTCCCAGATGCATTGGTAAAAGCTAGAGCTGCGCTGCAAAAGCACAAAAAAATCCGCATAGCTAAAGAACAAACGATTAATAACCAAATTTTGACGGCTCAGGGCGAACTGTACCAACAACATGTTAAGACCTTAGAAGCATTACTCGCAAGCAGCCAAAAAGAGATAGACCTTAATCAGTTACAGTTAAAGTTGGTACGTGAGCAACTCGCTCAGCAAGAACTTTTGATCGAACGCTTGAATCAACAAATCGTGCTACAGAGGCAAGCTCGCACTGAAGCGACCATTGCTGGCAGTCTTTTACCCAGTGGTAAAGACCACGACCCCGTAGCCCAAGAGCTCAGTGACAGTAACTTGCTTTATGGCGAAAGTTTAAAAAAACTGAATCACAAGATAAGCCTAGCACTGAGTCAACAAGAACAAGCCGAAGCCCTGTATCAAGCGCAAGCCATACAGTTAACCACTATTCAACAGCAGATTGGCTGGATTAAGCTCAACTCCGCCTTTGGTGAGCGTTTCTTACAGATGCTTCAAGCACTGCCTAAGCCGCCAAATCAGGATCCTGTACAGAACGAAATTGCCAATACTCGACTTGCTCGATATCAGGTAGAACAAGCGCAAACTCTTAATAGTCAGCAAGTGATAGATATTGGCGCCGATAACTCATTGCAAGCCAAACTGTTATCGTCTCAAGGCATGTTATTGCAGCAGTTGCTGCAAAGTTATGACCAATATTTAAGTGAACTGGCCGATCTTAGAGTTAGCTATGAGCAACTTAATCAGCAATATCTCACACTAAAAAGCACATTAAATGAACATCTATTCTGGGTCCCCAATGCAAACAGTATTGGAGGTCTGTGGATCACCGACTTGCATCAAAGTATCCAATGGATGCTGCAACAAGCACCTTGGAATCAGATGCAAAGCTCTTTTAACGATCAAAGCTCGCTTTGGTCTTGGTGGCTGATCCTATTTGTCGTTAGCCTTGTCGCTCAGGATATCTTAACCCCTAAGTTTAAATCCGCCATGCGCCGCGAACTCGCTTTTGTGGGTAACGTTACCCAAGATAAGTTTATTTACACCTTCCATGTATTGGTTAACTCATTTTTCTATAGCCTATTAAAACCGCTACCAATAGTACTAGCAGGTGGCATTTTCCACCTTTCTAGCCATAATTTCGTCTCCGCAATTGGCATGGGGATCATGGCCCTTGGGATCTTGTATCAACTTTATCGATTTGTGTATCTACTAGCCCTAGACAGAGGCTTATTGATCAATCACTTTAAAGCCCCTAAAAGCATTGTAAGATCGGGACAAGAACGCTTCAGACAGTTCACCATTATGGCTACCCCATTTTTTGCCATCATGGCCTTTACTGAGATCATCGATACTTCATTGGTTCGAAACAGCCTAGGCCGTGGTGCATTTATCATTTTCTGTTTAATGCTGTTTTGGTTTTACAAAGATATGCTCAGCCTATCGAACAAACAAACCACTCCCGAACACAGCAAAAACAAAAAGCTCATTCAAAAACTCTTGTGGGCCATGTTAATCATTATGCCGCTTGCCTGTGCAGTTCTAGCATTTCAGGGCTATTACTACACTGCATTCCAGATGTTCCTGCAGTTGCAGCTATCATTAATTTTTGGCCTTGGTTTCCTACTGCTTTACCATCTCATTAAGCGTTGGATGTTAATTGAACGTCGTCGTATCGCCTTCGATCGCGCCAAAGCCAAACGTGCAGAAGTACTCGCGCAACGTGAAAAAGGTGATGTCGGTGTGAGTGAACAAGTCGATACCTATGAAGAACCGACGGTCGATCTGGAAACCATCTCTAGTCAGTCTTTAGGGCTAGTACGCTCATTGTTACTACTCGCGTTTCTTGCCAGTATTGTTGGTCTCTGGACCCAAACTCATACCGCACTGTTCTCATTACTTGATGGCGTCACGTTATGGTCTAGCAACACCACGATTAATGGTATTGAGCAACAGATCCCAATCACCCTTAAGTCCCTGCTGCTATCGCTAATAATCGTCGGTTTTTCGATGATGATAGCAACTAATCTACCTGGCCTTATTGAGCTAACCATTCTACAGAGGTTAGATCTCAGTCAGGGCACGGGTTTTGCTCTAACGACTGTAAGCCGTTATTTAGTCATATTATTTGGTGTACTCAGTGGCTTTTCAACCTTAGGGATGGAATGGTCGAAACTGCAATGGTTAGTGGCGGCACTGTCGGTTGGTTTAGGTTTTGGTCTGCAAGAGATCTTTGCAAACTTTATCTCAGGTTTGATTATTCTATTTGAAAAGCCTGTGCGAATAGGCGACACAGTCACCATTCGTGATTTAACCGGTACCGTGAGTAAAATTCAAATTCGAGCGACGACGATCGTCGATTGGGATCGCAAAGAGATCATCGTGCCCAACAAGGCCTTTATTACTGAACAATTGATTAATTGGTCTCTATCAGACCCGATTACACGCGTTATTGTTTATGTTTCTGTTGCACGAGACTCCGATCCTGCGCGTGTTGAAGCGGCACTTTATCAAGCGGTACAAGAATGTGATGATGCACTGCTTTCACCTGAACCTGAAGTTTGGTTTGCAGGATTTGGCCAACACACCCAAGACTTTGAAGTTCGAGCTTATGCTAAAGACATGGGTGCACGCTGGCCATTAAGACATAAACTCCACAAGCAGATTAGCAAGAAGTTACGAGAGAACGACCTAGAGCTTGCTTATCCGCAGCTTGAAGTACATCTGTCCCCTACCCAGAGTAAGGACGTACAAAGCTTGTTAAGAACCTAAACACAAGATTATTGAGAACTCGTTATGATGATATTTGCTCACCGCGGCGCCAGCGGTTATGTGGCTGAAAATAGTCTTGCAGCTTTTGCCAAAGCCGTTGAATTAGGTGCAAAGGCTGTAGAGCTTGATATCCACTTAGTCGAAGATGAGCTGTATGTATTTCATGATAGGCGCCTAGAGCCGAAAAGCTCAGGGACGGGTCTTATTGAACAATTCACTAAGGAGGCGTTAAGCTTAGTGACCATTGATGGTGAATCAATTCCAAGCTTAATCCAAGTGTTAAGCTTGCTTAACCCCCACAATACCTTAGTCAACATTGAACTAAAGGGACTAGCTTGCCTAGAAGCATTTATGGCTCTCTACCCAAAACTTCTTAGTGAACTTAAGTATGACGCTGACAAGCTATTGATCTCATCGTTTAATCATCCGTTTCTAGCGAGCTTTAAACAGCAATTTCCAGATGCGTTAGTTGCACCGTTAATCGAAGGTGTGCCACTCGAGCTCGCTCATATCGTCAGTCAACTCCATGCCTATTCAATCCATTTAGGGTTAAGTTTTACGACCCAAGAGATGGTTGATGATGCCCATAAGCGAGGTGCCAAGGTGTATGTTTATACTGTAGATAATCTTGACGATCTCGACATGCTAAAGCGAATGGGGGTCGATGGGATATTCACTAATTACCCAGACCGAGCACTGACTCATCTAGCGAAAAAATAGCGGCTCTGGCAAGCGAGACATTCGCTGATTTGCACAAAGTAAAAAAAATAAACTACACTAAAATTAACAACTTAAACTTGTCTATTGCGTTGTGCCCAGCTACCTATAGCGAAGAAAATGGTCACAAGCAAAACAAATAACCAGTGTAAGGGTATTTTGGCCATATATTGCGCTAACAATGGGCTTAAATTGATGATAATCAAACCATAGCCAAATGCATTCACAATCACAAAAATAAGTGTGCGTAGCAAAAACGAGCGCCCCGCAAAATATCGACGTAAAAAACGATTAATATCAGCGCCAAACACGACCAGACAGCAAGCGATAATTGCCGTTGAAACTTCAGCTAGCCAAGGGGTGATGAATCCGCCTAAATAGTTAAGAAATTCAATAGCATTAGATATTAGATTAGACATTGGCCAAGCAAGTTAAAACAAAGATAAATGTAGAATATAGGGAGTTAGTATGGGACACAAGCTACTATTGCTTACCAGAGAAAATGAGCGTTATCGCCAACTATTAAATTCGTGCCATCTTCCTAACACGCTCATTTTAGATGATGATCCTAAAAGTATTTTTAATGCCGATATCTGGTTAGCTGAACCACAATTGGCCGCTCCGCTGCTACCTCATGCTGCCAATTTAAAATGGATGCAATCGACTTTCGCGGGGGTCGACGCCCTGGTCAAACCTAGGCAAAGAAAAGACTATGAGCTCACCAATGTGAGAGGCATTTTCGGACCACTAATGAGTGAGTATCTGTTTGGTTACCTGCTGGCCTACCAAAGGCAGCATCGTAAGTATAAGACCCAACAGGAGCAGAAAATCTGGTTACCTGGCAGTTTTAAAACCCTACAAGGACAAACATTACTGTTACTAGGTACTGGCTCAATTGCCAAGCATATTGCTCAAACAGCCAAGCACTTTGGTATGCATGTTATTGGCATTAACCGTGGAGCTAAACCCACTAAAAGCTTTGATGAAGTTGATACTTTAGCCAACCTTAGCCGTTATTTACCCCAAGCCGATGCGGTTGCGAGTATCCTCCCCAGCACACCTGAAACACGAGGCGCACTAGACAAGCATACCCTGTCGCTCCTCAAAGAAGAGGTCGTGCTATTTAACCTAGGTCGCGGAGATGTACTGGATTTAGACGCGCTCTATCAACAGTTAATTTCGCACCCTGAGCAACAGGCGATTCTCGATGTATTTAATCAAGAGCCTCTGCCAGAAGAGCATCCAATTTGGTCCCTGGACAATGTTATCATTACACCGCATATTGCGGCGCCTAGCTTTCCTGAGCAGGTGGTAGAGATTTTTAGCAAAAACTTCCACAAGTGGATAAACGGCGAACAGCTTTCCCATAGAGTGCACTTTGAGCGTGGTTACTAATTAACGTCCAGTGGCGCACAAAATATGAGCAATACGGCAACCATAACAATAATGTGAGCTAAGCACGCTTTTTAATAACTGGCTTAGATGAAATGACCAATATCTATATCTAGTCGTTATTAGCATTGAGAATCATTTCCATTTATACTTCGGGCCATGTTCGATTTAGAGATGATATTCCATGTACGTTTGTCTTTGCCATGCAATCACTGATACCCAGATTAAAGAAGCTGTTAGCCAAGGTGACTCTTCTTTAGCTGACGTTAAAAGGCGTCTTGGTGTGGCTGATCAATGTGGGAAATGTGCCAAGATGGCGACGCAGATCATCCAACGACAAGTTGATATCGAACCGAATTTCTACGAAGTCGCATAAACACGATTCATAAAAAATGCAGCCAATGGGCTGCATTTTTTGTTTAACGGCTAGATAAATAAACCCTAAATTACAGGCTCTCCGTCTCCTAGCTCTACGCTATCAACACGTTGCAAGCCACGCGGTAACTTAGCACCACGGCGGCCACGCTCACCACGATAATGCTCCAAGTCACTCGGCTTTAAGGTTAGCTTGCGCTTACCAGCCCACAGGGTAACCGCAGTATCTTCTGGGATCACATTCAAATGCAATAGCAGTTCTTCACGGCTCTTAGCTCGTTCGCCAGGGATGCCGATGATCTTATTGCCTTTACCTTTAGAAAGCTGAGGTAGCGCATCAAGTGAGAACAGTAACATACGGCCCTCATTGGTAATCGCTAATATCGACTGTGCCTTTGACTTATCCACCTTCTGTGGCAACAACACCTTAGCATTAGCTGGCAAGCTCAGCAGCGCCTTGCCCGCCTTATTACGCGACACCATGTCTTTGTTGGCACAGATAAAGCCGTAACCCGCATCAGAAGCTAATAAGTAGCATTGCTCCTCATCAGACAGAAGCAAATGCTCCATGGTCGCTCCAGGGGCTAAATTAAACCTAGTTGTAATAGGTTCCCCCTGAGATCGTGCTGACGGCAAGGTATGGGTTTCGGTGGCAAATGCCCTACCAGATGTGTCAATAAACACGCTCGGTTGATTACTGCGCCCTTGAGCAGAGCGTAAGAAGCTATCGCCTGCTTTGTAAGATAAAGTCTGACCATCAACATCATGGCCTTTAGCACAGCGCACCCAACCTTTCTCAGACAGCACAACCGTAACAGATTCTACTGCGACCAACTCTTGCTGAGTTAGCGCTTTAGACTCTGTACGCTCAACGAGTGGCGAACGACGCTCATCACCGTAATCTTCACCGTCTCTGATAAGTTCTTTCTTGATCAACGTCTTCATTCGACGCTCAGAGCTTAACAATAATTGTAACTTGTCACGTTCCTCTTCAAGCTCGCTCTGCTCACCCTTAATCTTAAACTCTTCAAGCTTTGCTAAGTGACGCAATTTCAAATCTAAAATAGCATCGGCTTGCTTATCTGATAAATCAAATCGAGAGATCAATTCAGCTTTAGGATCATCGTTATAACGAATAATCTCAATCACTTCGTCGATATTCAAAAATGCAATCATCAAAGCATCTAGAATATGTAATCTCGCTAAAATTTTATCTAATCGATATTCTAAACGGCGTTTAACCGTCGTCATTCTAAATGTGAGCCATTCAGTTAATAGCTCTAGCAAGCCTTTAACTTGCGGACGACCATTTAGCCCTAATACGTTAAGGTTAACTCTAAAGCTTTTCTGCAGATCGGTGGTGGCAAACAGATGTGCCATCATCTGATCGCAATCAACACGATTAGAACGTGGCACTATGATAAGACGAACAGGATTCTCATGATCAGATTCATCACGTAGATCCGTCACCATAGGTAGCTTTTTAGCCTGCATTTGCGCCGCTATTTGCTCTAAAATCTTGCCACTACCCGCTTGGTGAGGCAAGGCGGTAATAACGACTTCACCATTTTCTACCGTATAAACAGCGCGAGCCTTAATCGAGCCTCGACCCGTCTGGTAAATTTTAGCGATATCGGCAGCAGGCGTAATAATTTCAGCTTCGGTCGGATAATCAGGCCCTGGTACAAACTCCATCAAGCGCGCTAAATCGGCTTTGGGGTTATCTAGTAGCTCTACACACGCGCCCACCAACTCTTTGGCGTTATGCGGTGGAACGTCAGTTGCCATACCAACGGCAATACCAGTAATACCATTAAGTAAGATATGCGGTAAGCGTGCAGGCAAAACCAGTGGCTCTTTCATGGTGCCGTCAAAGTTAACGCCCCAATCAACCGTACCCTGTCCTAGCTCACTGAGTAATACTTCTGAAAACTTTGACAGTCTCGCTTCGGTATAACGCATCGCCGCAAATGACTTAGGATCATCGGGCGCCCCCCAGTTACCTTGACCATCAACCAACGGATAACGGTACGAGAAAGGCTGCGCCATCAATACCATCGCTTCATAACAAGCACTATCACCATGAGGGTGATATTTACCTAAAACGTCACCGACTGTACGAGCTGACTTCTTATGCTTAGATTGAGCCGATAAGCCAAGCTCACTCATTGCATAGATAATGCGTCTTTGAACGGGTTTAAGTCCATCGCCAATATGTGGCAATGCACGATCCATGATGACATACATGGAATAGTTCAGATATGCCTCTTCCGTGAAGCGGCGTAGAGGCATTTGCTCAACGCCATCAAGGCTTAAATCTATCGCATCACTCATTAATCATTATCCTGTGACTGATTTTTTGCTGAGTCTCTATAGAACAAACGGTAAATATTGCCCTTTAGATCATCAGAAATATACATAGCACCATCGGGTGCAGTGACCAATGAATATGGTCTAGCGACGGGAAACTCTCCGTCTAAAAAACTCACTACAGTGCTTCTTTTGCTAACTTGGCCATCGTTAATCTCTAACATAACCACTTGATAGCCCACTTTACTTGAACGGTTCCAAGAACCATTTTCGGCAACAAACATCTGATTATGAAAACGTTCAGGGAACTGTGTACCACGATAGAAATGCAGCCCCTTAGCGCCAACATGAGCGGGTAACTCGTAATTTGGCGCAACCACTTTTAAGTTTTTAGGCTTATCATATGCGGGCTCTATAATGTCGGTAGCATGAATATATGGGAAGCCAAAATGACTTCCTTTGCGTTCAACTTTATTAATCTCATCCGGTGGTAGGTTATCCCCCATCCAGTCACGACCATTATCAGCGAACCAAAGCTGCTTATCTTCAACAGACCAATCAAAGGCAAGTACCTTTCTAACACCCGTAACGATTTGCTCACTCGCACCAGTTTCAATATCTATCGCCATAATACTGCTGTAGGGCGCTTCTGATTCGCACACATTACAGGGGGCTCCAATAGCAATATATAACAGCCCATCTGGGCCAAATTGCATGGCACGGCGGCTTTTCTTACTATTGCCCGGCAAGCGGTCGTAAACTTCTTTCGGACGTCCCGGCCTTTTTAGTCGAGACTCGATTTGATTGAAGCGTAAAATACGTCTCTGTTCAGCGACATATAACGCACCGTTATGAAATGCGATCGCCTCAGGATAATCTAAGCCTTTCGCTATCGTATAACGTTTGTCTACACGCCCGTCGTTATCGGCATCAACCAAAGCGGTAATAGTACCGTCTCGATAAGAGCCGACAAACAAAGTGCCTTTGTCGCCTATCGCCAACTGCTTAGCATCACCAAGATTGGAGGCGTATAAGGTTAAACCAAAGCCTTTTGATACAGTGATCATCACTGGATCGGCCGCTAAGGCACTACAGCTAAAAATAAAGTGAGCGCAAAGCAGCGACATCCCAACAGCTATTTGATTTCGATAGTTTTCAAACGTCATTATTATTCTTTTGTCTGATTAAAATCACAAACTACCGATTAGAGCAGGGCAAGATCACCCTTAGTCTCTAACCAAGTCTTTCTGTCTCCAGAGCGTTTCTTGGCTAAAAGCATATCCATAAGTGCCATTGTGTCATCGGCATCATCTATGGTTAATTGCACTAATCGACGCGTATTTGGGTCCATAGTGGTTTCACGTAATTGCAGCGGATTCATCTCACCCAATCCCTTGAATCGTGTAACTTGGACTTTTCCTTTCCGTTTTTCTGCGGTAATTCTATCAAGAATACCGTTTTTTTCCGCCTCATCGAGGGCATAAAATACATCTTTGCCGATATCGACACGAAACAGTGGTGGCATAGCCACATAAATATGTCCCAGCTCCACCAACACTCGATAGTGCTTCATAAAGAGCGCGCACAACAGTGTGGCAATATGCAGACCATCCGAGTCCGCATCAGCAAGGATACAGATTTTACCATATCTCAACTCTGAGATATCCGCACTATCTGGGTCACAACCAATCGCCACCGAAATATCATGTACTTCTTGCGAGGCTAATACTTGTGAAGCATCGACTTCCCAGGTATTTAAGATCTTACCACGTAGCGGCATAATCGCTTGAAACTCACGATCACGGGCCTGTTTTGCACTACCGCCCGCAGAGTCACCTTCCACCAGGAACAGCTCGCCGCGCATTGGGTCTTGGCCACTACAGTCCGTTAACTTACCCGGCAAAGCTGGGCCTGAAGTAATACGCTTACGCGCCACCTTCTTTGCCGCTTTCAATCGCTTTTGTGCATTATTAATACACATGTCAGCCAAGGCTTCTGCTTGCTCTGTATTGGTGTTTAGCCAGAGGCTAAATGCATCGCGTACGATACCCGATACAAACGCCGCACACTGCCTGCTAGACAGTTTCTCTTTGGTTTGACCGGCAAACTGCGGATCTTGCATCTTAATTGATAAAATAAAGGTGCTTCGATCCCAAATATCTTCAGGAGTTAGCTTAATGCCACGCGGCATCAAGTTACGAAACTCACAAAACTCACGCATAGACTCAAGCAAACCTTGCCTAAAGCCGTTTACGTGCGTACCGCCAAGTGGGGTTGGAATAAGGTTTACGTAACTTTCATTTAGGTAGTCACCACCTTCAGGTAACCATGTAATCGCCCAATCTGCAGCCTCTAAATTACCAGCAAAGCTACCGACAAATGGCACTTCAGGCAGTGTAGGCACGCCATTGATAGACGATTTTAAGTAATCTTCTAAGCCGCTTTCATAAAACCACTCTTGGGTTTCATTAGTTTGCTTATTAACAAACTTAATCCGCAGTCCGGGACACAGTACCGCTTTGGCTTTAAGTAAATAAGTCAGCTTGGAAATCGAAAAATTGCCAGAGTCAAAGTAGCTAGGATCTGGCCAAAAATGAACACTGGTACCGGTATTACGACGACCACAGGTACCCGTTACATGTAAATCTTCAACTTTTTCACCGTGCTCAAATGCCATCTCATAGACTTCAGCATTACGTCTCACGGTTATTTCGACGCGACTTGAAAGCGCGTTTACCACTGAGATCCCCACACCGTGGAGACCCCCTGAAAACTGATAGTTTTTATTGGAGAACTTACCGCCCGCGTGCAGCTTAGTTAAAATCAGCTCAACGCCTGGGATCCCTTCTTCAGGATGAATATCAACAGGCATACCACGGCCGTCATCGGTGACTTCCAGGGAATTGTCGGCATGCAAAATAACGTCGATACGGCTGGCATGCCCAGCTAATGCCTCGTCGACACTATTATCTATGACTTCCTGTCCTAAATGGTTCGGGCGCGAAGTATCGGTATACATACCGGGGCGACGTTTTACAGGGTCGAGTCCATTTAGGACTTCAATAGCATCTGAGGTGTATTGGTTTGTCATGGCACACATATTTTTATGTTATTCAGGCCATGTTGCGGCCCTACGGGTCTATTTGTCAAGAAAACAGATATTCACAGATAGAAGCAAGCTGGGCCTCATAACCAATAAAGCTATGGTCCCCATCCGGTTCTATTAAGAGCTTACAGCAGTGATATTTCTGCACGGCCTGTTTATAGTCGAGCACTTCATCGCCTGTCTGTAACAGCACATAAAAGCGATCTGGATTTAATATTGCGGGCGTA
The DNA here is from genome assembly GCF_052977065.1 of Shewanella sp. 125m-1. Taxonomy (NCBI): domain Bacteria; kingdom Pseudomonadati; phylum Pseudomonadota; class Gammaproteobacteria; order Alteromonadales; family Shewanellaceae; genus Shewanella; species Shewanella sp. 125m-1. The sequence goes on along the minus strand of NZ_JBRILT010000032.1, from coordinate 44,833 downwards.
TTGTAACGCGCGACGTCTTGCTTATGTTCAGCAACGACTTGGTAGGTCTCATCCGTATAGGGATTGTACTGAGTGCCAATGAATTCATCAAACAGTTCGAACGGTTTTACCGCAGGATTAATTAAAACTGCGCGTCCACCGTAAGTTTCTGCCAAATAACTTGCGAAATATCCGCCTAACGAAGAGCCAATATAGGTTAGAGACTCTCCCTCAGCTTTGGCTTTTTCAATAATATCGATCAAAAGTGCCATCGCTTCTAGCGGTTCGCTGGGCAGTTGCGGCTGTTGAAAATTCAGCTTGGGGTGATGTTGCGCAATAAAACGCGCGGTAACCACACCTTTGTCAGAAAGGGGAGAACTATTAAATCCATGTATATATAGCAGCATACTTCCTCACACTGCGGTTTTTCTTATCTAATAACCGCCAGCATCTTTATCGGGTGAAAATGTTTCGCCAGGTACCCGGTAAACATTAGTCAGAATGCTACCATCGGATTTAAGCTCCAGCAAACGGTATCCCGGTTGCAGTGCATCAAGGGCAAAGTATGGAGACTTGGGCTTAAACTGGATGCAGGTCGATGGGGTTGCCATCAGTTTAACGGCACCATGAGGACCTTTATGCTCAGTATCGATAGTTTGATGAATGTGCCCCCACAACAAACCTTTTACTTGAGGATACTGGACAACTCTTTCAATGAAGTCGCTGCCATTATCCATACAGTGTTGGTCAAGCCAGGTGCAGCCAGCAAGAACCGGATTGTGATGCATAACAAGTAAAGTATGACGTTCAGGCTCAGCCGCTATCGCGCTATCAATCAAGCCTAACTCGGCAGTGGACATATGGCCACCAGGGCGCCCTCTTACCGTCGAGTCCAACATAAGGATCTGCCAATTTCCAGCCAAAATACGCTTTTGACCAAATACTTTAGGCCCTTGCATATGTAGATTCATGATCCGTGGATCATCATGATTACCGGGAAGATAATGGCAAGGGAGCCCTAAAGGAGAAATAGCATCGACAAAATTGTGATACGACTCATTGGAGTAATCTTGACTAATGTCACCGGTTGCCAGCATGAAGTCGGCAGGATAGTTTACAGCTGAGATAGTATTAAGTACTGCCCCAAGACTTTGAGCAGTATTAACGCCGAGTAGCTGAGCTTCGGGATCGGCAAACAGGTGAGGATCTGTGACTTGCACGATTCTCACACTCTTAGCTTCAGTAATTGAATAAGAGATAGCCGTCTTTAGCAAATTAGTTACCCAATAATTAGATCAACTGACAAATTTAGTTAAGTTATCAATCTTCAATAACTCTTCTAGAAAAGCATTGACTTGGTACTTTTCATCCCGATGATGCATATGCATATTTGGATAATCATACACTGGTCGCAATTGGTAAATCTGTTGACTAGTTAACACTTCTGCTAATTTAGCATCATGGTAAATGCGCACAGAAACTTTAGGCGTTGAGATCAGCTGATGGTTACCGATGCAGCGGGAGATCTGTACCAATTGAGTGTATTTGGTATTTTCTAGCAAGCAAACATCGAGCTGACCAAACTCGCCTTTTACCCGCCATTGCATGCCCTCTGACGGTTCAAGGGTTAGCCAGCGCTGAATGTGCATATAGTTACGCCCACAAAGCGCCAAAAACTGACTGACATTAGGCTGATATTTTTTATTTTTTGCAAAGACGATATTTGACACGACTACATTCCAACACTTTCTCGTTAATTGCTTTAATACGGCGGTTTATCGTTAATCGACTTGTTTAGTGGATTATTTGGTGATTGTTTGATAATTAAGTTGCAACCAGAGCAAACCTATTACCGTAGAGGCGTTATCTATTCGTCCCTCTACCACCATGTTATACGCTTGCTCGCGACTGACAACATGCACCCGAATATCTTCATGCTCTTCATCTAGACCGTGAAGCCCCGTCGCATCTGCGGCGCACACTTTAGCCCAATAAAAGTCAAAACGCTCGCTCGTTCCACCCGGACTTGAAAAGTATTCATTAACCTTGCTCATACTCTGAGCGGTTAATCCGGTTTCTTCTTTTAACTCTCGATGCGCTATATCCATTGATGTTTGACCGCTATCAATCATCCCGGCCACCAGCTCAAATAACCAAGGTGATTTAGCACATTCAAGTACCGGAATTCGGATCTGTTCGATTAATACCACTTGGTCGGTAATGGGGTCGTAAGGTAGCACCACTACCGCATGACCACGCTCAAACACTTCACGTGACACCTCAGCGCTCCAGCCCCCGGCAAACAAGCGGTGTTTAAAGCGATATTCATCCATTTTAAAGAAACCTTTATACAAGGTTTTCTTACTGAGAAGCTCTACGTCGTTGCGATTAAAGGTACTGTTCATTTTTCATCCTAAACATACTTGTTTATAAAGGTATTTATGCCACAATAAATTCAAACAAAAAAATTAATACTATGATGAAAGCAGTACTAATCATAACGATTAAAAACTGTTACACTTCTGAGTTGACTTAGAATTTGTAGGTTTTTACTATTTAACCACTAAGTTTAGATGTATTGGGAAGCGTCGGGAAGCGCAAACCGTCTTACTTTTAGTTTTATAGGTAAGGCAAAGCTAAACATAACAAGTTAAATTCGCTCCTCAATGGAGAATTTTGTCTAAAAAGGACAGCAAATGAAATTCAAGATCCGTTCTCTATGTGCCGCACTGACACTTGCAGCTACCGCACAAGCAGCTAATGCTGATGACCTTCTACAAATATATCAACAAGCATTGACCAGTGATCCAATTGTGCTACAAGCTCAAGCCCAACGTGATGCTTTGTATGAACAGATTGAAGAAAACCGTGCGCCACTACTACCAACCATCAGTGCAAATGTAGGTTACGACAAAGCATGGAATGACCCGAGTGCTGACTCAAGTGGTATTGTTGGCGGCATAACGCTTAATCAAGTGATTTACGATCACAGCGCATGGGTAGGCTTAAACCTAGCCGAAAAAGCCGCTTCTCAAGCAGATTCTGCTTACGCATCGTCGCTACAGAGCCTTATTATCCGTGTAACTAACGCTTACTTTGACGTGTTAACCGCTATGGATGACTATGAGTTTCAAGGCGCAGAAAAGCGTGCTATTGGACGTCAGCTAGAGCAGACTAAACAACGTTTTGCTGTAGGTTTGACCGCAATCACTGACGTACACGAAGCACAGGCTCAGTATGACTTAGCTAACGCGCAAGAAATCCTAAGCCAAAATACCCTTGCTAATAGCTACGAAGCACTACGTGAAATTACAGGTATTGATCATAAGAGCATCGATATCCTAGATATGAATCGCTTTTCAGCAACAGCGGTTGCACCAGCATCTTCAAATGATTGGATTAAGATCGCAGAAACCAACAGCATTGACTTGATGACAACGCGTATCGGAAAAGATATTGCAGAAGAAACCATCACGCTTTATAAAGCGGGTCACATGCCATCACTAAGCTTAAATGCCGGTTACAATAAAGGGATTGAACAAAAGCCTGCCATGAATGGTAGTGACCAGTTTGATAACGGCACGGTTGGTGTAACACTGAGCATTCCTATTTTTGAAGGTTTCAAAGTCTCTTCACAAGTTAATCAAGCACAGTACCAATACGTAGAAGCAAGCGCAAAACTTGAGCAGACGCACCGTCAAGTGGTTAAAAATGTACGCAATAACTTTAACAACGTCGGCGCTTCTATCAGCTCTATCCGTGCTTACGAGCAATCAGTGATCTCTTCACAGAGTGCACTACAGGCCACTGAAGCTGGTTTTGAAGTCGGTACACGTACCATTGTTGACGTATTGAACAGTACACGAAACCTATATGACTCAAAGCGTAAGCTATCTGACGCACGTTATGGCTACATCAACTCTATTCTAGCGCTTAAGCAAGCGGCTGGTACATTAAACGAAGATGATGTTGCTTCAATTAACAATGGCCTTACTGCTCCTGTAAAAACTCAGTAACTCGTCTTGTTAAACATAAAAAAACCGCCAAATGGCGGTTTTTTTATGTGCGATTCTTAATAGTGATTAGTATTAAGAATCGCTGGAATTAGAATGCTAAATGATTAGAATACGAGTTCAACACCAGCAAAGTAACCTTTAAACTGCATGTCAGCCGTTACGCCATCGAAACCATTAACGTCAAACTTAAAGTCACGGTAACCGGCGCGAATACGGTAATCTAATGCTGCACCGTCAAAATTCCAGCCAAGGCCGACAGAGTAATCATAAACGCTAGACTCATCAACGCCCATCATTACATCAGCAAAACCATAAAGACCAAGACCTGGAACACCAACCTGCGCGTCGATATAACCCATTACAATGCCGCTATCGATATTTTTTTGAGAGTTTTCGCGGCCATTATTAGCACTGTTATTGACGCGGAACTTACCGTCCATCTTCTTATAAGCCGCACCTAAATCAAGCGCAACGATATCGTTATCTAAGATCTCGTAGTAAAGCACGAAATCGGTATTGCTTAAATCAGTGTCAGTAGTCACCACGCCAGTGTATATAGGGTCACCAAACTTAAAATTCGTGACATCCGCACTGCCATCAGCGCTCAGGCTATTTTGTCTAATCTTCACATTTGGCACTAGCGGAATTGGATGCTCAACAGCAACCCAGATGCTTCCTTGCGAAGAGTCTTTATAATTAAACTCTTGCTGCGGTTGACCCTTCTCAGCAAAAGTTCCATTAGTATCAGCCTTCCAGTAGTCGCCACCGACTTTAAAACCTAAAACAGTAGCAGCCTGAGCTGAAGTGCCCACAAATGAACCTAATAGGGCACATACCAATAACGTCTTTTTCATAGTTAACCTTGAGTCAATAAGTTAGTTAGATCGATAACCGCAGCATTTGCGCGGGAGATGTAGTTTGCCATCACTAAAGAGTGATTAGCGACAACCCCAAATCCAGAACCATTAAGGATCATTGGGCTCCAAACAGGTTGTTGTGTTTCTTCTAGCTCACGAATAATCTGACGCAGACTAACTTGAGCATTTTTCTTTTCTAGTACATCGGCAAAATCGACTTCGATAGCCTTCATGAAATTCAGTAACGCCCAGGTGGCACCACGAGTCTCATAAAAAACGTCATCAATTTCCCACCAGCTGGTTTTGATCTCTTGCGCATCATAGCCAGGTGTAGATTGTCTGGCAGAACTATCGCCTGATAGATCGGTATTTAATCGCTCCTGCCCTACGCTTGCTGATAACCTTTGCGACATACTGCCTAAACGCTTTTGCACCTCTTTAAGCCACTCATTGAGGTTATCGGCGCGAGCATAAAACTGCGCATCAGGATTTTCAGTAGCCGTCATGCGAGCACGATAAAGCTTGAGTAACTTTACAGCGTCACGGTACTCACTCTCAGCACTAGGGACTAACCAACTTGTGTGCTCAATATTCAGTTTTGAATGCGCCGCTAGTAGATCTTTGTCAGCCGTTGATTGTGACTGTGAACGACTAAACTCTTTGCGCATGATCAACGCAAGATCTCGCGTTTGCTCAATGGCTCCAAATTCAAATGCAGGCATGTTATCCATAAAAATAGCAGGAGGAGTCACATCATTTGACAGCCAACCACCAGGCTTATCCAACAAAGCTTCAATAGTCAAAATCAATGCGCTCGTTGTTGCATAACCAATAACATTGTCAACACTCTGCTGGTTATATGCGTTTTGCTCAATCGGTTCAGGCTCAACACTCCACCAGACACTAATCAGATAACCAATCAAAAAAACAACAATAACGGCTGCTAAGACTTTCTTCCATGTCACTTGCATTTGACTTGCTCCTTAGTGGTGATGATGCTGATGAGCACTATCGCTTGGTTTGGCTTGTTTCTTAACGGGTAAGCTAATCTTCTGCTTTGTTCCATCTGCAAATTTAAGCGTCATATCAACGCTAGAATCGATAACTAACGGCGCAACTAATCCCATTAGCATAATATGATTTCCTGATTCAGACAGTTCGAGGCGTCCATGAGAGTCTATGTCAAAGCCATCAACTTGACGCATTTTTATCATGCCATCTTCTTCTATTAGCGTGTGTAATTGCGCTTCTTTAGCAAAGGGAGCATCGACAGCGACTAAGCGAGTCGCATCACCATGATTCTCAATAGTGATATATGCTGCGCTGTTCGGTACGGTTGCAGGCATAGCGCGTACATAGCCATCAACGAGTACCACTTGCGCATAAGTTGTAAACGACAAACAGCTCAAAAGAACAAGGTTAAACAGTTGTTTGAATATTAGCTTCAATGTCTTAAACTCCATGTAAACCCAATTCGTAAAATGAGGACATAACGAATGAGCACGATTCAGGTTAGGGACGATAATGGGGTACGTATTATTACGTTTAATCGTCCGGATAAGCGTAATGCGCTTAACCTACAAATGTATACACAGCTAACAGAATACCTTATCCAAGGTGAGTCGGACAATGAAATTCGAGCCTTTATGTTTCGCGGTCAAGCAGATTGTTTTACTTCCGGTAATGATGTTGCTGACTTTTTACAAAATAGTGGTTTAGGTGCTGAACACCCAGCTTTTCGCTTCCTATTTTGCCTGTTAGAACTTAAAAAACCTGTCGTTGCCGCCGTAACCGGTGCAGCCGTTGGTATAGGAACGACCATGCTACTGCATTGCGATTTAGTTTATGCCGATAACAGCGCTAAATTTCAGCTGCCTTTTGTGCAACTGGCTCTCGTCCCTGAAGCGGGTGCGAGCATGTTACTCCCACAAGTGGTAGGGCAAGCAAAAGCAAGCGAGCTGTTGATGCTAGGAGAAAGCTTTAATGCCGAACAAGCACTGTCTTATGGATTAATTAACGACATCATCGACAATGAAAGCATTTTTGATTTTGCTTTTAATCGTGCCCAGAAATTAGCGGCCTTGCCGCCTATATCGCTGCAAACAACAAAAAAATTGGTACGCTATAACAAGGATGCTGTACGAATACAGATGGAAAAAGAGCTTATAGAGTTTGAGGCGAGACTTGCAAGTGATGAGGCTAAAGCTCGATTTGCTGCATTTTTAAATCGTTAATCGGTTAAGGTTTAAGATTTATTGCGCTTAGCTTTAATATGTTTAGCTTTAATGCGCTTGCTTCATCCAGTAGATACGGATGCTAATTATCAATGTTAGCATCCGTGTTTCATGGGTATTATCACCGGATAATGACAATGCAGCTGATAACAAATTATGGTGATGCCTTTCGAGGGGGTCAGCACTCTCATTCAATTTTCCTCTTGCTCACTATTTTACACACTGGCATCAACATGGCTTTTCCCATTTTGGTAGCACTAAAGCTAATACAAAATAAGTAAGCAACCCCATAGCTGGATTACAAAATATAGCTACAGCACAGACCACTCGGGTCCACATGCAAGACCAATCAAACTTATCAGCCATTGCCGCTGCCACACCACATACTAATGAACGTGGATCTTTTAATCGATCAACAATATCACCCATAACAAACTCCCTTTTCTACTAATCTTCTAATTTGTGCCACTCTAGTGAACACACTAAACAAGCAAACATAACTAAACTAATCACTGGCAGTAGTAGCAATGCTATAAACTGAGCAAAGAACCACATGATTAATCCTTAATGACAGCACTTGTTACTAACGGCTTATCATTGTTTGTTGCAGTTAACTGCTCATTCACTAATTCATGCTCACTGCCTAAATCGAACATCATTTCAGACATTTGAGATTGGATAGACAGACTTAATTCAGTTTGCGCTTTACTCATCATCTCTTGCATCTGCGAAGAAATATTCTTTTCGATGTTGTTAGCCACATCGGTAATGATTGAGTTTTCAGCCTGAGCAGTGGTGCTTGCCGCTAGAAGTACAGCTGTGAATAGAGAAGCTTTAACAGTTTTCAATACAGTAGAATTAAACATAATGGATTCCTTTTCGAGTTTCACCTAGTTGTATGGTTCTTAATTACGTAAGAGCTAATTACATCGTAACTAATTACATAATAGTTAATTACATAGTAACTAATACAAGCTGTGTGCCAACTTTACAAAAATCAAATAACAATATGTTTTTAAAGGGGAATAACCGTAAAAGGCAGTTTTGTGTGGATGAGTAAAATTCAAACAATAAAAGATATTAGTGAAACTCACCAAGCGCTGGTGAATTTCACTAAATTGAATAATTACAAGCTAACGATGTCGTCCATAGCGGCTCGAGCTTGAGTGATAACCTCAATCCCAGCCCCTTGTTTGTGAGCATTTTCGCTTATATAACGGCGCCATATGCGTGAGCCCACCTCACCTTGGTAAAGACCAATAATATGGCGAGAAATATGGTTAAGGCGACCACCTTGCTTAAGGTGAGCTTCAATATAAGGCAGCAATCTTTCTAACACGTCATCACGGCTAAGTATCGGAGAGTCGATGCCACATAGCTTTTGATCGACTTCGGCTAGCATATATGGGTTTTGGTAAGCTTCACGGCCAACCATTACACCATCGAGATGCTGCAGATGTGTCTGACACTCTTCTAGGGTTTTAACACCACCATTGATACTGAGATTTAACTCAGGATAATCGCGCTTAAGTTGATACACGCGCTCATAATCTAAAGGCGGAATTTCGCGGTTCTCTTTTGGACTCAACCCCTGAAGCCACGCCTTACGAGCGTGAATAATAAATTCTTCACAGCCAGCAGCTTTTACTGTATCGATAAACTGCGTTAAAAACTCATAGCTATCTTGCTCATCAATACCAATACGTGTCTTAACAGTGACTGGAATATCTACCACCTGCTTCATTGCCGACACGCACTCGGCGACAAGTTCTGGCTCAGCCATTAAGCAAGCACCAAAGCGACCATTTTGCACTCTATCCGATGGGCACCCAACGTTAAGGTTAATCTCATCGTAACCACGCTCGGCAGCAAGCTTGGCACAAGCCGCTAGATCTACCGCATTTGAGCCACCCAATTGCAACGCCAACGGATGCTCTTCTTCGTTATAAGCGAGGTAATCGCCTCGTCCATGTAAGATTGCACCAGTCGTTACCATCTCGGTATATAGCAGGGTCTGAGAAGACATCAAACGCGCAAAATAACGATAATGCCTATCTGTCCAATCAAGCATTGGAGCGATTGAAAAGGTACGATTGATTGGTCTAACTGACATAAACTATTTATCCAACTCTATATAATGACTTATCTCACCGGAATCTAAGGGAGTGTCTATTTAGTAAAATACTCGCTCCCTAAACCCGCCGTGATAGATACCAGATTGAACAAGGTTATCAAGCAAGAAAAAGCAGCTGAAATGCAACAATGGCGCATTATAGCACTACATCGCGAGTTATAATAAAGCCCAGCAGCTAATGATTAGTGACTCATGGTTCTAAGCGCTATTTATGCGACGTCACAATATAGGACTCTAGTGTCTGTTGCAGCCACAAGGGAGCAACCACCCTTTTATCAATAGAACGTTTAAGCCATAAATAAACGGTGGGATGAGAGAAGCCTTCCAGTAGATACTTATCCTGGCTGAAATCGATTTTACTCGCATGTAAGCCTTTAATATTTGATAAAAAATCTACAGCCCCCTGCACGCCAATAATCATAAATGCATCGGAATTTAGCAGACTGCTTGCCGCACTGCCTAAGTCTGGCGCGGTAGCATATACCTGCATTGGCTTTCCTTTCGCCTTAGCATAAACCCCTATCGGGGACTTATTGGCAGGAAATGGCATTGTCACCAGCTTAACCATGGGGTAGTCAATCATCTTGTCGATAGTCGGTGCATCCCAAATAGGATGCTCAGCACGCGCAATGAGATGGCCACCCCGGTGCTGAATAATCGACTTTGATAATAGCTCTTTTCTCGTTGATGGCTTAAAGCAAATTGCCGCATCGACTTCACCATCTACAAGCTGTTGCTCCGTATTTTCTGACCAAGCAACCGTCGAAATAGTAAAGTTAGGGTTGATACTATGCAGAGCGGCTTCTCTAATCACCTGCTGGGCTAACCCTATTTCTAATTGAGGCACCGTACTAATCACCACGGGGGGCTCTGCCACTGTAATACGACTAATCGCAGCGGTTTCTACCGAGATCGTGCATGAGATCATTTCAGAAAAGCAGGGGTATAAGCTATGAGTCAGCTCTGTAGGCACCAGTTTATTATTCTTACGGATAAATAATGGATCATCAAATACCTCTCTTAATGCATTTAATGCGCGGCTGACTTTAGGCTGCGATAACCCCAGCGCATTAGCGACATCCTTGGTGCTATTTTTAAGGTAAAGCTGACATAAAATTTCAAGTGCACCAATATTGATACTAGATAACTTTTTCATTATAACCTCCACTTTCTGAGGCCATATTGGTTTGTATATACGCTTGGATCTCGTGGCCAATCCAATCTGGATAAGTCGTATTTTTTCGCATTTGCGTTAAGTAGTAGTGATAGCGACCGCTTCTTTGGTTAATCAACTCGCTAAGGCCGGAGCCGAGTTTCAACCCACCAATATTGCCCCGTTGACATAAAAATTCAATGGAATCTCGATGACATAAAAGTGCTACCGCATTGCTTTGCTCCAGTTGCAGCATTAGATCGGCCAGCAAACAAACCTTTCCCACCACGTCTAAATCCCTTGCACTATCTAAGGCATAACTCTCTAGAGGGTCAATCGCATCATAGTGCTCGTCGCCAGAAAAACTCATATATGGATAATCAAATATGTCCTCCACTTGCAGGAGCTGACCAGAATTCAGTAATGGGTGTTCCCGCCTAGCAACCAGCATATAAGCGTCTGACTTCGCGATTAAACTAGAGGTCAATTGCTCTGTATTATAAGCGCTATAGGTCACAGCGATATCCACATATTGCTGCTTGATAAGTTCAGCAACATTGCTAGTACAAGGCTTAATATGAAACAGATAGCTTTGCCGTTCTTGAGTCGCCCTTTGTTGCAGGTGCCGCAAAAGGTTGAGAGATAATGTGGGCGGACAAGCAATAACCACCTCACGCGTTCTCGTGTCATTACTGCTAACATCTATACTCTCGCACATTTTCGCTAATTCAATCACGCGCTTCATTTTAGGATAGATTTCGTTAGCTAAATCGCTTCTCTCAAACCCTTGCTGCTTACGTATAAATAAGGGCGAATGCAGTGAATGCCTTAATGACTTTAAACTTCGACTGACTTTGGAGCTAGGAACACCTAAGGTTTGGCTAACCGTCGTGGCATTGAGTGATTCATACAATAGTACAAACACTTGAATATCAAATAAGTTATTAGCGTTTAGCTTGTTCATTTACCCTCAAATCAATCTCTTAGATTTACGTCCTAGATCCATTATTAATTAATCTAAACCAATCATTAACGCTTAGGTATACACTCCATCCATATTCGCGACACCAATATTAGTTAATACTCAATTTTGTGACCTAAGTTTAAAATTTCACACCCCGTGTAAGCCTCAAATTCTAGATTTGCAATATGTGAATTTTACACTTTCACATTTCAATATTAAGAACAAACAACCAACTAACAACCCAAGAGTAAAATCAAACACCAAAAACCAAACAGCAAGGCAGTGGCAAAGCCTAATTAAAAACCATCAAGCAGATTTAAAGACCAACACCACCCAAGCTAACTAAGTGATCAACTTCATATCAAATTACCACCCATAGCAATAACATTTTAGCAACCAAGAGTGGTTACCTTTAAGGAACGTATGATGATGATAACGAAAAGAAAAGCATCGTTAGCTCTATTGATTAGCTCTGCATTGCTAATCTCTGGCTGTTCAGATGGTGAAGACGGTAAGAATGGTGAAGATGGGGCACCTGGTGGTGGCGGAGAGCCGGGCACGTCAGGGCTGCATATCGACATGGCTGCAGATGCCATCGCCACAATCAATAACGCAAATTATTCCGACGGTATTATTAGCGTCGATTTTGAACTTGAAAACAAACAAGGTGTTGGCCTTTACGGCCTCAGTGCTGATAATCAATTTCATGATTTCCGCTTCTCTCTTGCCCAGCTTAAAACCAATGATGGCTCTGATCTTAAACAGTGGATCTCACTGTTAAATGAGACCACAAATGATGCTGGCACCACCTTTGAACAAGGCTTCGAAAAATTAAAGGATTGCGCTGAGTGCTTAGTCGACCATAAAGATGGTACCTATAGCTACACTTTCAATACCAACCTCACAACCGTAACCGATCCAGCAGGCGTAGTATTCGACCCCGCTTTGACTCAACGTATAGCGATTGAAATGCAGTTTGAGTATGACTCAGGCCATGAATTAGCAGAAAATGCCCACTATGACTGGCTGCCAGCCACAAATAGTACTGAGGGTGTTGAGACTCGTGAACTGGTCACACTAGAAACGTGTTATACCTGCCATCAGCCAGACAGTTTAAAAGCTCATGGTGGACGCCGTTTAGATATGGAAAACTGTCAGTCATGTCATAACGGCATAGTGTCAGACCAAAATGATGTGTCTGTTGAGCTTGGCCATATGGTGCACGCTATCCATATGGGACCAAATCGTGAAGGCAAAGACGCCGAAGGCAATGTCATCCCTATGCCTTACACCATTGCAGGTTACGGTGGCGATCACGCCTTTGACTACCCTGCATTCCCAACTAAGCCCTTTATGGACTGTGCGACTTGTCACGTGGAAGATGACACGCTTGCAGATAAAGACTTATGGTTAGCCAACGCCAACGCCAACGCGTGTACGGGCTGCCACACCGACTCACCTGCACAACATAAATCAGATAAAAACCCAGAGCTTGTCTGTACAGACTGCCACAGCGCCACTGTACATACCGATCATAAGAAACCTTATGAGGCGGCTGAAAACTACAGTGTTGAAGTCAGTAATGTCAGCATTAGCCCTGCAAACTTGATTGAATTTGACGTGAAAATAATGGATACAGCTGGTGCACTCGTCACTGAAGATGAAGTCTACAAGCAAGGTTATAGCAAGCCTTATATGGTTGTAAGCTGGGATGTAGAGAAAGACTATCCAGATTACAATCAATCTCCATACAGCGAGCGCCGTATCGACTTAAAAGATGATACTAAAGCCACTTGGAATACCGACAACACAGTCAGTGTTGCGGTAACCATGAACTTCCCAAGCGATATTGCTTCTCGCTCTTTAGAGGTTCTACCGGTCCTAAAAGTATGCTTCGAAGAAGGTAGTGAGACCCGCACAGATTGCAGTGCAGATAACGCCTACCCAGCTTATGTACAAACCGATGCTTACCGAGCGGTATTAAGCGATCCTGATGCGGTTGTCGCAGATAGACGATCTATCGTAGACACTGCGACGTGCTTTGGCTGTCACAGCAAAGAGTTCTACCATGATTCAAATGGCGTGAACTGTATTGCTTGTCATACCAATGATAAAAGCCTCAAAGGGAATGGCGAAGCTAGCAATGGCGTCGCACTACTGAAATCAACCAACTTCATGTACAAGGCGCACAAAGCTGAAGGCCATGATAATGGTCACGGTGGAAGTGGCACAATCCTTAAGACAGATTGTACGACTTGTCACTCAGCTGTTGAGGGTTGGGGTGGTCTAGCTTATGGCTTTGAATTAGGCCGTAATGCCGGTCAAGCCCACACAGTTCCTAGCACTCAAAGCCCAGCAGCCGATGAAACGGTTGAGACTTGGTACGCCTCTTCTGATGCCGCTGCATGTATGAGCTGTCACCAGAAATACCTGTCTGATGCTGCCATGTCACATATTAGAAGCAATGGTGGTTACTTCGGTGCCAATAAAGATGCTGACCACATTGTTGATGTGAATGATGCGGGTAATGCTAAGGATGCTAAAGAAGCTTGTGCAACCTGTCATAGCCCACAGAAAGTCATGGAGCATCATGGATTTAGCTTATAGCTTTATCGTGTAAATTCTTATGCAAAAAACTGAGGTGCTAATTAGTCCCTAGCACCTCAATAAGCTCCATCCCTGCAAAAGTCAAAGGCACCTCAAGGTGCCTTTTTTGCATGTTTTGCATATACAGCCAACAAACCTTGCGGCTCGCTTAAAAAGGCTGGTTGACCATGATCCAGAATTGATTCGATTCAGCGCTAAAAGCAAGCTCAGCACGCACCACTATACTTTCAACTTCAAACCGAGCACCAAAGCCTGCAGACCACTTTAAGTCATCATGCAGTGCACTGGCGCTAAAGTCATCACTCACCTGCCCCGCTTCGGCAAATGCCACCCACTGCCACCAAGGCACATCATATAAGTTAAATACAGGCCATTCTTGCAGCGGCTGCCATCTAGGTTGGACGCGATATTCGGCGCTGTAAAGCACAGCTGAACGGCCTGTATAACGCTTACTCGTGTAACCACGCAGACGCTCAAAGCCGCCTAAACTAATACCGGCAAAACTTGGTGGACGATGATAATCACCTTGCAGTTCTGAAGTCCAAGTCGGGGTATCGGCTAAATAAAAGTTAAACGCTAAAACTTGTTGTCCAAACCATTCATTAGAGTCGATTGAAACAAACGCGCTTTGATCTAACTCCCAGGTGGTCCAGCTATTGCGCGAGCCACTACCAAAGTCACGGGTCACCTTAAAGCTGGTTTGCCCCCCCTGGGTGCTGTTTTTCCCGTTATCACGGTTATCCCAATCAAGCTCAACTGCCAGCCCCTTGGCTTCATCAGGCAAAAATTCATAGCCTTCGAGTTCACGGCTATGGGTAAAAGGGCTGAACTTAATACTGGTGACACCGGATTCCAACGGGTTCCAACTCGTTTCACCTCTGGCACGACCTAGACTGCGCACAGCACCTTGACTACCTCGACCAATAGGCAATATATATCTGGCATGAAATTTAGTGAATGCCTCATCACCAAGCGTGATTACCCGCTCAGTATCGCCATAAGGCGCGGCTTGCTCTGGCACGTAATAGACGCCCTCTTTAAAGCGAGCCTGATACGTTTCTAACGAGAATAACCATTGGTCAACAGAGGGGAGCTGAAAGTCATTAAAACGCAGGTAGCTGACCCAGCTGTTGTTAGTGCTATATACACCAATGCCCAATATCGAAGACTGGATCTGCCCAGCGTGTTTGAGGACTCCTGCACCACCAAAAGCGGTACTTAAGCTTTCACTCGAAAACACGAAAGGCACGGCAGCAAACTCAGCATTATAATCAGCTATTGTTTGAGGGCTCTCTTGCTGTGATGAGCCAGGCTTATTCTGCTGTTGGCGTTTTGCCTTTGGTGTAACAGCTTCAATAATTACTGTTTCTTCACCGGATTGGCGTGCACTGCTTTGTTCTGCTGTAGAGGCTGCGATGGCCCAAGGCGACATAAAGCCTAGAGCTGCAATTGTACAGAGTTGATTCGTTTTCAATTTAAGACATCTTCTACTGCAACGGGCATCCAGCCTCAAATTGCAGCATCACATAAGTTGATTATTTGCTCAGTCTAGGCAAACTGCGACTCTTGGAGTCAATTTTGTTACAAGCTCGTAGGCGATAGTCCCTATATGCTCTGCCACCTCCTCTACTGGAAGGTCTTTCCCCCAAAGCACTGCGTTATCACCGACACAATCTTTAGCATCAGCGCCAAGATCCACCGTCAACATATCCATCGAAACACGACCAACAATAGGCGCTAATCGGCCATTAATTAATACTGGCGTACCGACAGGCGCGTTTCGTGGATAGCCATCTCCATAACCGATAGCAACCACGCCTAGCTTAGTATCTTTATCAGCAGTCCAATAACTGCCATAGCCAACTGGCTGCCCGGCTTTATGCTCACGTATGGCTATCAGCTGTGACACCAACTCCATCGCAGGAATAAGCCCATGCTTGGTACCCAGGTCGCCCACAACCGGTGACACACCATACAGTGCAATTCCAGGGCGGATCCAATTGGCCTGGCTTTGTTGCCAAAACAATGCCCCTGCAGAGTTAGCTAGGGTGCGATCGCCAGGTAAGTCTTTGGTTAGTGCATCAAAAGTGGCTAATTGTGCTGCGGTGTAAGGATTATCAGGCTCATCAGCGCAAGCAAAGTGGGTCATCAAGTTAATTGGCTTAGCGATGTTGTCACAGGCTAATAAACGCTGATAAAGCTGATGGAACTCGTCAGGTACAAAACCTAAGCGATGCATGCCAGAGTCGACTTTCATCCACACTGTGACAGGTTTGCTTAATGTTGCCTGTTCAAGCATTTCGATTTGTGATTCGTGATGAACCACAGTCTCAATATCATGCTCAACTAAGGTGGCTAAATCGGTTGCGCGAAAAAAGCCTTCCAATAATAAAAGCTTAGCTTTAACACCGCCAGCACGAAGCGCTAGGGCTTCTTCAAGACGCGCCAATCCAAAACCATCGGCATTATCTAAACATTGAGCCACGTTAAGTAAGCCATGGCCATAGCCATTAGCCTTAACAACTGCCATCACTTTACTTGACGGGGCAAGTGTATGTAGCCGGGCCAGATTATTCTTTAATGCGTGGCGGCTAATTTCTGCTCGTGGGAATGGTTTCAAAAGTAACCTTGTTCTATCTAATCTAAACATAAGAGCCTCATTGAGGCTCTATTGTAGGCAATCATGGTCGTAAAAGACCTTTATTGACGATAATTAATCTTCTTCGAATTGCGGACCGGCGTAATTATCAAAACGTGAGAATTGACCTTGGAAGGTTAAACGCACACGCCCAATGGGGCCGTTACGTTGCTTACCAATAATGATCTCAGCAGTGCCTTTATCTTCAGAGTCATTGTTATACACTTCATCTCGATAAATAAACATGATCAAATCCGCATCCTGCTCAATCGCGCCCGATTCACGCAAATCCGAGTTAACTGGGCGTTTATCGGCACGTTGCTCCAATGAACGGTTAAGCTGTGACAATGCAACCACTGGAATTTCTAGCTCTTTTGCCAAAGCTTTAAGTGAGCGAGAAATCTCTGAAATCTCTAACGTACGGTTATCTTTAAGCGCCGGAACCTGCATCAACTGCAGGTAATCGATCATGATCATCGACAAGCCGCCATATTCACGTGCGATTCGTCTAGCACGACTTCGAACGTCGGTCGGGGTTAAACCTGAGCCATCATCGATGTACATTTTACCTTGCTCAAGCATGATCCCCATCGTTGAAGACACGCGCGCCCAATCGTCATCATCTAGCTGACCAGTACGGATTTTAGTTTGGTCAACGCGGCCCAGTGACGCCAACATACGCATCATGATCTGTTCTGAAGGCATCTCCAAGCTGAAAATAAGCACGGGTTTGTCTTCGTGCAGTGCAGCTTGCTCACACAAGTTCATCGCGAAAGTGGTTTTACCCATTGATGGACGCGCGGCGACAATAATCAAATCGCCTGACTGAAAGCCAGCCGTCATTTTATCTAAGTCGCCAAAGCCACTCGAAACACCGGTTACACCATTACTTGGGTTATTGTAGAGCTCTTCGATTTTATCAACGGTCTTCTCAAGAATAGCTTTAATGCCTTCAGGACCTTCATTGGCATTGGCGCGCTGCTCAGCAATTTTAAATACTTTGGTTTCAGCTAAATCGAGCAGCTCGCTCGAGTTACGCCCTTCAGGGTTAAACCCCGCATCTGCAATCTCGTTAGCAACTTTGATCATATCGCGAACAACAGCACGCTCACGCACAATGCTGGCGTAAGAAAGAATGTTACCCGCACTTGGGGTATTCTTCGCAATTTCACCTATATAGGCAAAACCACCTACATCTTCGAGTTGGTCTTCAAGTTCTAGCTGCTCAGATACCGTGATCAAATCGATGGGTTGACCCGCGCTGACTAACGATTCCATCGCAGTAAAAATCGTACCATGAGCACGAGAATAGAAATCTTCCTTTACAACAGCTTCAGCCACTCGGTCCCAAGCATCAGAGTCCAACATCAACCCACCGAGAACCGATTGCTCAGCTTCAATTGAATGCGGTGGCATCTTCAGCGCGTCCATCTGAAGATCTCTTGGCTTCTCTTTGCCCTTAAAGGTGCGTTGTTGTGACATTAAATCTCCAAAATTCCAACGTTTAAGCAAAATGTGGTATAAAACTGGGGTCAGGCAAAGCAGGCATTTAACATCTAACGACCTGCAACTAAAAAAACACTATAACAATATTAAGGAAAGCACATGCGCAATGCATTGATTGCCGCCATCGCTCTATCGTCAGGGATGCTGCCATCAGCCGTAGCATTGGCCGATGAAGGACAATGGCAACCCTATCAAATGCCGTCTATCGCCGATAAGCTCAGCGAACGTGGCATCGATATTCCAGCTAAACAGTTAGCGGACTTAACTAGCTACCCAATGAACGCGGTAGTCGGACTGGGCTATTGTACCGCCAGTTTTGTTTCGCCCCAAGGCTTAGTTGTGACAAACCATCATTGCGCCTACAGAGCTATTCAATATAACAGCAAAAAAGAGCATAACTACCTTGCTGATGGCTTTTTAGCGACCAGTAAAGACAAAGAACCAACTGCTGGCCCAAATGAGCGCCTTTATATCACTGAAGCGGTTACCGATGTATCAGCGCGAGTAAAAAAAGATATTGGTGAAGACCCACTTAAGCGCTATGAAAACATCCAAGCTAATCGCAAAGCGTTAATTAAAGAGTGTGAAAGCAATGATAATTATCGCTGCTCAGTGCGAAGTTTCCACAACGGTTTAGAATACTACCTCATTAAACAGCTTATTATTCGTGACGTACGCCTAGTATACGCACCACCAGAAAGCGCTGGGGCATTTGGCGGTGATATCGACAACTACGAGTATCCTCGCCACTCAGCTGATTTTACCTTTTTACGTGCATACGTAGGAAAAGATGGTAAGCCAGCAGCCTTTGCTGAAGACAACGTACCTTATGTGCCAAAAAGCTATTTAAAGGTTAATGCTGACGGCGTTAAAGCGGGTGACGGTGTATTTGTTGCCGGCTACCCAGGCTCAACCAGCCGCTACCGTTTAACTAGCGAACTTAAGTTCGCTAGTGACTGGCTATATCCAACGCTTGCGACTCGCTATCAGCTGCGTATCGATACTATCGAAGCCATGAGCGCTAATGATAAAGACGTTAAAATCAAATATGCAGGCACGCTTGCAGGCATGGCAAACCGCATGAAGAAGTACAACGGTTTGTTAGATGGCTTTAAAGCGACTGACATTGCAGGTATTAAGCAAGGCCGTGAAGATGATTTCAGTGCGTGGCTTGCAAAAGATCCCGAGTATCAATCATTCCAAGCTCAGTTTGATGAGCTCGAAACCTTGTTAGTTGAGCAGCGCTTGCTGCGCCAAGGCCGTTATTACTTTGAAAACGCCCAAAGCAGCACACTGTTGTCGACGGCAAATAAACTATATCGTTTAGCTAAAGAAAAGCAAAAAAGCGATGCCGAGCGTGAAGAAGGTTATCAAGAGCGCGACATGAAGATGTTTAAGGCTCGCCTTAAGCGCTTAGACTCAAGCTTTGCGGTAAGTGTTGATAAGACACTTTGGATGCAAGACTTAGAGGCTTATTTAGCTCAAGACAACCGTGTCGCTCAGCTCGATGCCATGCTGAATGAAGGCGATAGCGATGTCAGCCTAAGTGAAAAACTTGATGCACTCTATGCGCTGAGCTCGCTAACCGATAAAGATAAGCGTATTGCCTGGATGGATGCCGACGCAACAGAGTTTGAAACCAGTGCCGACCCGTTTATTCGTCTCGCAGTCGCCCTGTACGCTCAAAACATGCAGGCCGAGAAAGATGCTAAAACATTGGCAGGTAAACTATCAAAAGCTCGCCCTGACTACATGAAGGCTATTATTGCTTATAACAAAGCTAATGGCTGGCCAGTATACCCTGACGCCAACGGTACGCTACGTATCACATACGGTATGGTTGATGGTTACCAATCAACCGATGCGCTTTATAAGCAGCCATTTACACGCTTAGAGGGTATTGTTGCCAAGCATACAGGTGAAGAGCCATTTAATGCGCCAACTAAGCTATTAGAAGCTATTGAAGCAAAGCGTTACGGCACACATGCAGTCGAAACTATATATCAAGATCCCGCGTCTTGGTTATGCCGCCTATTCTCCTGCTTAGATAAGCCTGAGAGTTTTGGTTCTGTGCCCGTTAACTTCTTATCGAGTGTTGACACCACTGGTGGTAATTCTGGCTCACCGGTATTTAACGGTAAAGGCGAGCTAGTCGGCCTGAACTTTGACTCAACTTATGAAGCGATTACTAAAGACTGGTTCTTTAACCCAACCATCACTCGCGCAGTACATGTCGATATTCGTTATATCCTATGGATGATGGATGAGGTCGATAACGCACAAAACCTGATTGAAGAGTTAGATTTAGTGAACAACTAATCCGGTGCCATTGCACACTTAAAAGGCATATGAGCTACGCTTATATGCCTTTTTTATTTGCACTGCGACTCATGCTCTACCTTCTGCTTTCCTGCTATGCCATTTTCCAGACATAAAAAAAACACCGCACTAATAAATTAGTGCGGTGTTTCAATTAAAGCATTTGCTTAGCGCAAATTATTAAGCTTCTGCAACTACAGAAAGTTTAACGATTGCTTTAACTTCAGTGTGAACTTGAACTTCAACTTCGAATTCACCAGTAGTGCGGATAGCACCTAGTGGAAGACGAACTTCGCTCTTAGCTAGTTCAACACCAGCAGCTGTAACTGCATCAGCGATATCACGGTTGCCAATAGAACCGAATAGCTTGCCTTCGTCACCAGCTTTAGAAGCGATAACAACAGACTCAAGTGCAGAGATTTTCTCAGCGCGTTGAGTAGCAGCAGCTAGGTCAGCAGCTAACTTAGCTTCTAGATCAGCACGACGTGCTTCAAAAACTTCAGTGTTAGCAGCGTTAGCAACAACAGCTTTACCTTGTGGTAAAAGGAAGTTACGTGCGTAACCCGCTTTTACTGAAACTTGGTCACCCAAGTTGCCTAGGTTAGCGATTTTATCAAGTAAAATAACGTTCATTTTATATTCCTCTAAATTAATGCAGTATTACTGATGTAAATCAGTGTACGGCAGTAGAGAAAGATAACGAGCACGCTTGATAGCGCGAGCTAGTTGACGTTGATATTTAGCATTTGTACCAGTGATACGACTAGGAACAATTTTACCACTTTCAGTGATATAGTTCTTCAAAGTAACGATATCTTTGTAATCGATCTCGGTAACGCCTTCTGCAGTGAAACGGCAGAACTTGCGACGACGGAAATAACGTGCCATGTGACAGTCTCCTAAGTTTTCAATTCGACATTTTCAGCGTGTAAAACCAAGCGATTTTGACCATTTCTGCTCTGTTGCAGATTAATGAAGCCTTCTACTTGTATTTCAACGCCGGCTGTTAGGTTTTTTGAAACGCTATTAAAGCGTTCTCCACTTAATACAACTTGGATTTGGCAATAAACGTTGCGGAGCATTTCTGCTTCATAACGCTGCGATTTGTGTTCTAACATCACTACCGTGTGGGCAATGCCTGCTGGACTATCAAACTGCCTGGAACGCGTAATGGTTCCTGCTAATACCAAATTGTTCGTGGTCAAAAAAACTTACTCAGCAGTGTTTTCAGCGCTTTCTTCTACTTCTTCAGTAGCTTCTGCACGAGGTGCACGCTCTTCAGATGAACGACGTGTGTCGCGCTCGTCTTTAGCTTTAGCCATTGGAGATGCTTCAGTGATGGCAGCTTTAGTACGCATAACCATGCTACGCAAAACAGCGTCGTTGAAACGGAAAGCTGTTTCAAGTTCTTCAACCGCTTCTGCAGTAGTCTCTACGTTCAAAAGAACATAGTGAGCTTTATGCAATTCGATGATTGGGTAAGCCAATTGACGACGGCCCCAATCTTCTAAACGGTGGATTTGACCGCCAGCTTGGGTAAGAATACCCGTGTAACGTTCGATCATACCTGGCACTTGTTCACTCTGATCAGGGTGAACTAAAAATACGATTTCATAATGACGCATTTTTTGCTCCTTACGGTTATCTAGCCTCGTTGTTGGCTCAGTCAGACCTAATAGAGGCAAGGAACTAATTAAAGTGACTGAATTAAGCCGCGGAATAGTACATAAACTCAAGCCAGAATTCAAGTAATAACTTAGCCTAGGCGTTAGCTATTTACACCCAATGATTAAATACACCAACAAAGCGCATAAGTAGCGGCTAACTCTTAGCTGTTACCGGGCTATCTCAGCTTGTGTTGTAGGATGAAAAGTGTAAGCAATCTAGTTTGCGTGCAGGCTGATTCTAGGTATTATGTCGCTACGACAAAGTAATGATCTCCAATTAGAAACACACCAAGAATAAGAATAATGCTAAAAACTCTCATTGTTGTAATTGCGCTAATGTTCTCGCAGGCGGCCTTCGCCCTCGTGCCACCAGACTACCAAGAGCCTCCTAGCGATCTGACGGCGGAAATTGAAGCGGGCTTCCAGCTCAATACCGGTAACACCGAATCCAGTAGCTTTAACGGCAGAACCAAATTGGTTTACGATACTAAGCAAACTCGGCAAGAGGGAACAGTTAAAGCTTACTTTGCTGCAGACGACGAGAAAACAACCGCAGAGAAATATGATCTTCAGTTGCAGTCTAACTATAAAGTTAATGGTGGTTACTTTTTTGGACGTGGTGACTTCACCTGGGATCAATTTGGTAGTTACACCCGTATAGCAACGGTTTCGGGTGGTTATGGTTTCGACACGATTAGCACGTCTAAAACTAAACTAAGTTTAGAAATCGGTCCTGGTTATCGTTATAATTTACCGATAGCAACTGATGACGCCCCTAATCCAGAAGCCTCGAAAGACATCATTTTGCGTACAGCGGCCAAATTTGAGATGAAACTACAAGAATACACCAGTTTAAATGCCGATCTAATCGCAGAGACAGGTGAAGACAATAATACTCTCACCCTAGATTTAGGCTACAAGAATACCCTATTTCAAGACTGGGCATTTAAAATCGGCGTTAATGTAAAATATACTCAAGTGGTACCTGAAGGGTCAAAGCAAACTGATACTATCACCGTGTTTAATCTACTCTATACCTTCCAATAATAGTCGAGAGCCTCTAGCCGTTATAGGTTCTATACCAGACATTGCATACTTGATTAAAAATGATTTTCGTTTAGAAATACTCAGTCCATTCACGCTTATGAGAATGCTTTCTTGATACCAAGTTTGACTTCAGCTTTGTTCATTGAACAAAATATCGATTGGAGAATGACTCGGTTAAACTCATTTACTCATCAATAATCCTCGACTTAAAACCTAAATGGCTCTACATCTTTTCTATTTAGTGAGATTGCTATTAAGATCGAATTAAAGGTAAACGAATTTCCATCGCTGCACCTTTTAAAGTTTGACTGTAAGAGATGTTAAAACGGCCATGTTGCCAACTGCAAAGTTGCTTGACGATCACAAGGCCCAAGCCAACCCCCTTATAATGTCGCTGGCTACCTAGCTGTAATTGGTTAAAAGCTTGAGATAGCGCATCTATTTGTGTCTGCGTCATACCGGGTCCATCATCTTCAACGAGCAAACTAAGCTGCTGATCCCTTATGGCGATATGCACAACAGCCTGACTGCGAGCGAAACGTTTAGCATTGCCAAGTAAATTTTGCACCATTCGGCTAAAACTACGCTCATCTATTATGGCCAAGGGTAATTCACAATTACATCGGATTTCAACCTTAGATAAAGGCCTGACTCTTTCAATACACTGATTGACCAGCATACCTGGTGATAACTCTTCCGGCTTAAATATTGGTCGGCAATGTTGCAGCTCAGCATAAGTCAGAAACTCTTCAACCAAGATCTCAAGCTCAATCGCATCTTGCAATAGGCTTTGCTTTTCATGTTGCCATTGAGAAGTCTGTGGCCAAGCTTCGACAGTAAATTGAATACGAGCGAGTGGCGTTAATAATTCATGTGACACCGCATTGATTAAGTCTCTTTGCATCGTCATACGCTTATTGAGCTCTGATGACATATGATCAAAAGTATCGCCAATCTCTTTGATCATGCTCGATGATGGCAGTGACAGTAAGGCATTAAAATTAGTTGAACCCAGTTTGTAGCATTGTTTGTTGAGTTTATTTAGATCGAGGAATAGTGGCAAAAATATGAGTAACACCGCTAACGCGAGCAATATATAAAAGCTAAGAAACCATAATAAGCGGCTCTCCTGTTGATGACTGCGGGTAATAGGCCCTAACACCTGAACTTGACTCTCATTGTTAGCTAAACGGTAAAAAACATAGTCTTGATTGATATTAACTAATGACACCATGCCCTCATCTCTGAGCTGAGTTAGCAAATGAGCTGGCCAGTGTAGATCCTGTAATGTTTGTGTTTGTATGTTGACTTTATCATTTTGAGTTGCAAATAACTCAGCAATAAGCGCGTGCTCTAATGGGTATAGTTGTGAGCGTGAACGCTCTTCTAACTCAAGAAACCAGCTAGTGATCCCGATAAAAAATGAAAGAGTAAGCAAGAGGATAAGGTATAAGCGAAGCATGATGTTTATTGTTGCCATTCTTCTGGAGCAAATAAATAGCCTTGCCCCCATATTGTTTTTATCTTTGTAGGAGCTTGGACGTCGTCACCTACTTTTTTGCGTAACCGACTGATCCTGCCGTCGATAGTCCGATTCATCCCATCATATTTTCTACCGACGATCGACTTGAACAAGGAATCTCGTGAAACGATACTCCCTGCATGCGAGGCAAGTTGGTTAAGTAAATAATACTCCGAAGTAGTTAGCGGCAGTAAGTTACCCGCTAGAAATACCTGCATATTGACACGATCAATCAGTAAACGGCCAAAGTGCAAACGAGTGCCACTGGATATTTTATCGCTCTTATCTCGCAACCGCGCATTGACTCGAGCCAGTAAAATAGAAGGAGCGACGGGCTTCACCATATAATCATCAGCACCAAGATTAAAGCCATTGATCTGATCAAGCTGACTGGCACGCGCCGTCATTAACAGAATAGGCCCATGATAGTCATGGCGTACTTGACGACATATCTCAAAACCATCGCCATCGGGGAGCCCTACATCAAGTAAAAGCAAATCATACTGGCCGTAAAACACTTCGTTAATGGCAGATACACATGAACTTATTTGAGTAACATCGAAATGATGATTAATTAGAAACTTTGTCACTAAAGATGCCAGTTTCAGGTCATCTTCGACATAAAGAATATGCTTTTTTTTCTCGGACATTAAAATAAACTCCAGGCGATGCGACGGCGAGGTTTCCGTTTATGCGGTCGATAAACTTGTAACTCTGCTTGGTGTAGAACCTGTACATTGGTTTGATGGAACAGTCTAAATTTAATCGACTTGGCACTCCTCACCTCGAGAGTGACCTGATGTTCTGTCGGCAGCTGGCAAATAGCATATATTGAATCTCCATTTACATGTAAACACAAGGTCCCATCTGTGTTTATTCGCCAGGATAAGGTCACTTGTGTGGTACAGGGCCCTTGCTCCGTGACACAACTCACAGGCGAAATACGGAATTGGTCCTCTCGCCCTTCAGCGAAGCCTTGTTGCATTGTTATCAATATGAAATAAATCATCACCAAAACGCGTAGCATGTTAGTAACTCCACGCTATGCCAAAGTACATAGAAAACACCTGGTCATCATCGACTAATGAGCTGTCCGCGATACCATCACCTAGCTGCTGATAATTAAAATCGGATATAAAAGTCCAATAAGTTGACCAAGAATATTGATATTTAATATTGATACTGACATTGGTTGAACTCTCTGCTTGATAGTAACCAAAGCCAGCATCGAAAAGATCTTGCTCAGAAGTACCATAGTAATATTGAGTAAGCTCTTTATTTTGATATTGTAATTCAGAGCTTAATACGATTAGGTGATGCTTAAAACTAAACGGACGTTCGATTCTAAAAAAACTTTCATGGCCATTATGGTTAGCTGTGACATCTTGAAACCAAGAAAGTGACCAACGTAAGTCATGCCAAGTATTAGTGTATTCAAGGCCTGCCATATAAGATAAGTTTCGCGAAGATATTTTATCTATATCACCTCTAATTTTTATGTTGTCGCTAACCGGAACTGAACTTCCTCCCGATGGTGGTAAGCCCATTGGAGGCTGTCCACTTAATACTGACACTATTGAACTGATGCTGGGGTCGGTAATAAAGTACACTCCATCGCGATTAAAACGCGACATCAGAGAGATGGTGCCAAAATTAGAATCGACAGGTGTCCATACCAGCTCGGTATTAACTAAAGAAAAATCCCCATCGAAGTATTCTATTCTGGGAACGATAACCAGCGGAATATTCTTGCCTTGATAAACAGGATTAGTGATAACACCAAGGCCAACAGCTGCACCTAAATACCAGCCTTCCTCTACCGAATATAAATTCTCTGATGAATGTGCCAAAGTAGAAGTAGGTAACGCTAACAATGTGATTACCATTAACCTCGAAAATAGGTGATACATAGGCTTTAAAATACCCACAGATAGTTAACAAAATGTTACAACCAACAGCAGAAGGTACACGTAAATAAACATCTACCACAACTAAAAAGTGTGTAACTTTGTATCTACTAAGTTAATAATAAGAAAGTCCGGGCAGAGCCCGGACATAAGGAAAGGTTAGCGACGACGATAGAGCAGTAAAGAGGAGAGCATTAATAATAGCCAGCCTGATAGTGCGCCCCCCGAGCTTTCATCACTTTCTGCAGGGGGTTCCTCCGCATTGGCTTTGGCGTTAACTATCACAGATACACTCGCGGTAGCCGTTTCACCAACCTTATCGCTCACAGTCACCTCAAAACTATGAGAACCAATGGCTAATCCCGTTACCGATGGACTCACCGATGTCACGTCAGATATCACCCCTGGGCCATGCCATAAATAAGATAGGCTATCGCCAGCATCTATATCACTACTTGCTGAGGCATCGAGTGTTACCATATTACCTTCGATTATCGTGATATCACTATCAGCAACCATGGCCACTGGCGCATCGTTGACATTGGTATAAGTGAGAGTAACCGTATCACTAGCAATATCGAACTCACTCTCATTATCTTTAACCATCACAGTCACGCTAGCTGAACCAGTATAGTCCTCCTCAACTGGCGTAATGTTGACCGTGCCGCCCGATGCATGTTCTGATATATTGACAATAAACAGGCTTTCATCAATGTTGACTGCAAGGTGATTACTCACCTTGTTAGCATCGTGATACAGTACCTCGAAGCTTGCTGTTTCCCCCTCTGCTACGGTTTGATCATGGAGATCATTCATCACGATATTTGCCGTAACTTCAACCGATACCGTTTTAACTTCTGCCATTGCTCCGGCTAGCGAGTCAGTGAAAACCAGTTCATGGGTCTTTCCTGCGGCCGCTTCACGAATATTCGCAGAGAAAGTAACATCAAACCCTGTTTGCTCTGGGCCAGTATAATCCATGCACACGGCAAGGTTGTTAGACAACTTATGCTCTAAGTCATTGAATGCATATGAATCACCTTCGAACTTTTCGAACGGGGTATCATAATTAACAATCAAGCCAAAATAGTTATGGAAACCGATACTCCCCTGACCATCTGTTTGATTTAAATTGTTATAACTAAATACCATCTCAAAATCGCCTGGATTATAGCTGATATTTGTACGAATAAAGGTTTCGAAATCTACATTATGCCCTTCATTACCATAACCTGTACGAGTGACATTATCCCATTCGATTAACATATATTCTCTATCATCGGTATAGCTCACAGAGACACCAGACATCTCTTCATGACGGTTATCACCTTCGGCGTGCAGATAGGTCGTTTTATGATCTCCAATCCAATAAGGAGCAATGACATATTTACCCGTAGATTGACCTGGATAAACCTCTTGTGGAAATTCAACGTGGTTATAAGGCATATAACTGTCATCGAATTGTATAAAACCAGCAGGGTTTATTTTTACTGAAGTGAATTTATTCACACCAAAAAAAGGAATATGTAGCGAATCATCATCGGTTTCGAGTAGATCTTTTAACTCAAAACGGAACCAATCGTCATAATATTCTCCTTCCAATCCTTCGATTGGACGCCAGCCGTGTTCGCTTAAGTTTACATAGTCATATTCAGCACAGTAAGGATCATCCTCACTGGTGGTAATAACATAATTACGCTCAATATCAAGACCTGTTTGTTGCGTTCCTACCAGTGTTAATTGTTGGCCATTAAGTTCAGGAACCATCGGTGTATTAGATGATGACTTAATACTATCAGGAATAATTTCAAATCCTACAGGCATAGAAAGATCGATTGCAAACTCACGGTCCTGACTGGTCAAATTGGCAAGATAGCTAATCTTAAAGTCGATAATATCACCCGACTTCACACGATTTTTACTAACCTCAAAACTAATCGCTTCGTCTTCTTGCTGTATCAAGATAGGTACAAACCCAATATTATTAAAGTCTTGAGGATTAGACCCAACCTCGAACCCACCAAAATACATATCACCAACATTCATATCTTGAATATCATATTGCACTTTAATATCGTAAGCTTGATGGCCATTGGTAGAACTCGGACCCGTCGCAACCAGGTTTTGCTTATCGTCGCCGACCATCGCAGAGACAAAACTAAGATCTCGTTTTTCATCGCCCCATAATGTTGATGCGAATACGGCCCAATAATTACCGGCTTGAGGGTCAATTAAGGCGCAAAAGTTATCACTTTCGTAGGCGGACGATAGACAGATCATTTCGTCTTCTTGTGCTACACCATCACCATTACTATCCTCACCTAAAAAGATCGCGAATCCATTCTTATCTTCACCTGTTGTATGTACAGCTAATAATTTTTGATTTTCAGTAACTGTGTATAGCTCAGTATGAGTATGCTCACGATTCAATTCATCGAATGGGTTATCCACTCCTGTTGTTAACTCTATGGTTTTAGGGGTTGCTTTTACCATCCCATAGCTACGAGTAGTAAACTCTGTTGTTTCTTTAGTTTGAATACCTTTGAGAGTAAAGGTCCCCGAAGAGCGGTGTGCATTTACAGCCACGAAATCAGGCAAGCCATCGGCACTTGTATCTGTCCAATAAGGCAGACTTGTTGTTGGAATAGAGCTATCGGTTGGCGTCAGTACAATACGCCCCTGGTTACCAAAAATATCTTCACCAACAAAGCCAGAGTCAATATAGGCATTACGTTTTGCTTTGATAACGATAGCTTGCTCTTCCCCCGCTGCTAGAGTGAAATCCGATGGAATAATATCAATCTCGTAATTACCACGAATACGCTCATGAGTCGCACTCCAGCTGCCAGTTTTAGTGGCTTTAACTGTGCGTAAAAAACTGCATTCTTCATAGCAGTCTAAATTCACCATATAAGCCGTATTTAGGTTACGCATGTCGCCACCTAAATCAGGGTTGGCTTTTTCCATATTTTCCATACTTTCATCTAGCACTAAACCCGCATTGATGGCCGCCACTGCGTCTATTTGACCATTGCCAATATCTTGTAATTGGGATTTCTCTTTGTAATCTATATTTTCATGCTCATATTGACTCCCCCAAGATGGCTCATAAACATCTTGATTAGCAGTGCTGATCATTGCCGATTGTAATTCCATTACCGACCACTGAGGATTGCTCTTAGCAATAAGTGCTGCGATGCCTGCAATATGAGGTGTGGCCATTGATGTTCCTGAGATATTAGCCCAGTCACTGGCACCTACAGAGCTCATCCCTAGCAATTGTTGATCCGCAAATGGCGCGTACACTTTCACTGCTGGCGCTGCAATATCCACAACTAACGTATTGAGTAAAAATGCAGAAGGGCCACGAGAACTCGCTTGATAGCTAAATGTTTCGTCAAATTGTGAATGGTTCACCGAAGACTCTGTGATCGTCACTTGATGATCTGTCGTCCCCCAACTATCTAACCAAGAGCTAATGCGACCACCATCACGAGAACCAATAACGATTCCAGGTAAAGAGAGCTGCCATTGAGAGTCAGCGCCGTTATGCCAGTTTGCTACAATAACGCCACCAGCACCTCCAGCTTTTACATTGTCAGATATATCCAATGGCGTCATGGTCGTACCATATACCATACTGCAAAGAACGATTTGATCTGACGTGAATGTATCAACCGCAAAAGCTTGCTCACATGCACGTTCATCATAATACATAGGCTGCACAAGCGGCCCTGAAATACTTCCGGATAACGAGCTCCCCAAAGGGTCTGGGTAGGCTTCTCCTACATAATTAGCAAAAGGATGATCACCATAATCTGAGCTGGCACTGAAGTTGGTGACTAAACGGGAAAGCGTACTTAACATGTTAGCCGTAGTCCCACCAACAGTTGTTATCCAAGGTGAGGAATTACTCGCTGTAAACTCAAAACCTGAATTACCTGCCGCAGCAGCAACAAAAATGCCATTATGAGCCGCGTTTAAAAAAGCGGTCTGCATTGGCCAATAGTAAGGGTGATCTGCACCAGCGCCTAATGATGCGTTAATAACGTCAACACCATCAATAATTGCATCCTCAATGGCACTAATAATTGCTTCTGTGGGGCAGCCTCCAACAGCTCCACATACTTGATAGGCAATTAAATTAGCATGAGGGGCCATTCCAGAAACCTGTGGAAGAATATGTTCCGTTTGCTTGCCATCAGACTCTGTTTTCATCTCAGGCACTGTAAAAGGGACATCATATAGAATATTTCCGACAGCTGTGCCTGCAGTGTGTGAGCCATGACCATTATAGTCCTCACCATTTTTGACAATATGGTGGGGATACTCATCAGTTATTTCAGGATAAGAGTAAACGCCGACTAACTTGCTATTACATAAGCTAGCATTTGTGACGCAATCCCCTTTATAAATACCGTTACCATAGGGGTTAATGATTTGATAACCATCATCACCTTTGTCTGCAAATGATGGATGGTCGCTATTGATACCAGTGTCAATCACACCAACGATGATTCCCTCACCTTGGTTCGGCATCAACACACCATCGCCAGCCCAGATGGCACTCGCCCCTGTTTGTTCTGCGGTATTATTGGTACTTATTTTATAGTCAATGGATCGAGAGATATGTTTTACACCCGCGACATCCGCAAGTTGTTTGGCTTGTTCTTGCGTCATCTCAACGCTAAATGCATTTAACGCAATTGAAAATGAGCGCTTCATCTGTAAGCTTAAACTTTTTTGTGCAGAAGCATTTTCGAGTAGATTTTGCTGCTTACTTTTTAGAAAGCTGACATATGACTTTACTGTAGAATGATTTAGGTCGATCCCTTTTCCTGTGCCACTTCCAATCATTTTTTTAAATTTATTATTGGTAGCTACGAATCCTTTTACGCCACCTTGATAAGAGGAAACAGGGGCATCGCTCAACTGAACAATATAGGTGTGCACACCTGTTATGCCTCTTTCTGCAACAAATATCTTATGCTGCTTTTTTATATGTTGATTAACTTTACCAGAAAACTTGGTTTCAATGCGGGGTTGGACCGCGAGAACGGACTGTTCAATTGACGGAGCTATCCTGTCAACCAGAGGATTGGCTGTTGCAGCAACGCCCGCTGTATATAAGGCTGACAGTGTAACCACTGTGAGTGGTTTGACTTTAAACATGTTACCACCTTTCATTTTGTTATTTAACGTATTGGCTTTTGCGTAAGCTCGTCCTTTGAAAAAAGGTAGTTGAGACAATCAACGCATCCACAACATACTATTAACAATGAGAAAATGTCGTCCGAAAGTGTCTTGAAATGTACCAAAGTGTACCCAGACTCAATCGAGCCGAGCTTGTGTTGAATAGTGAGTAAATTTTAGGCATAAAAAGTCATAAAGCAACAGCGTCATGACATGCCAACACATTGTTATATATAAAAATTTAAACAACAGCTAGACTAAAATCAAAAAACACAGGCTTATGAATAATTTAGGGGGAAAGGTGAGTGAGAGTGAATTAAAGGGTAACGGATTAAATTCAGACAAGACTAACTAGATTATAAAATTTCCCTGAATAATCATCGACACCAGCAAAAATGGCGCGGCGGACTCATCTACCGTAGTAGTATCAGGAGGTACTTCGATACTGACTTGAGTTCTTCTAGGACAAGGTATAACTCCACCCCCTCCTTTTATCAATAACTAAAGCTAGGTAAGGGGCATCACACCATTAATCATGCCTATCCACATTTATTCGTAGGTAACAAAGAAATATAACTGCGAAAAGGTCAGCCGTGGCTATTATTTTGGACGTGTTTATTTTACCTGAGATGAATATGGAAGTTATACCCACCTTGCAACGGTTTCTGCTGGTAATGCCTTCGATGGCATTAGCCCTTCAAAACGGTCTGAGTTTTGATACTGGTATAGACAGTCGCAACAAAGAGCCTGTTTCACATCAGCATGCTGCAGATACGAAAATGCCGATACTTAAAACAATATCGGCATTAAATCACTCAGTACGAGTTAAACATTCATTTAACTTGTTACGCTAATCGTTGGCGTACCGCTTCAAATAAGCAAACGCCAGTCGCAACTGAAACGTTTAAGCTCGATACACTACCCGCCATTGGGATCGACACTAATGTATCGCAGCTTTCACGAGATAAACGGCGTAAACCTTTACCTTCGGCGCCCATCGCGATTGCTAGAGGGCCTGTCAGACTTGCTTGGTAAATCTCACAATCTGCTTCGCCTGCTGCGCCGATGATCCAGATACCTTTTTCCTGCAAGCTACGCATAGTGCGCGCAAGGTTAGTCACTTGATATAACGGCACCACTTCTGCTGCGCCACAAGCCACTTTACTGACAACTGGCGTTAAGCCCACTGAGTTGTCTTTTGGCACAATAACGCCATGTACACCTGCAGCATCAGCATTACGTAAACATGCGCCTAAGTTATGCGGATCGGTAACACCATCTAGAATCAACAAAAATGGTACTTCAGTTTTTTCTAGCATCGCTGACAAATCATTGTCACTCAGAATTTTTGCCGGCTTAACCTTGGCAACAACGCCTTGATGTTGGCCACCGTCAGACTTCTCGTCTAATGCTTTGCGAGAAGCGTACTGTACTGACACGCCCCACTCTGCAGCCATTTCAAGAATAGGAGTCAGTCTCGCGTCATCACGACCTTGAAGCACCCACATTTCAATTACACGCTCAGGGCTGTTTTTAAGTACCGCTTCAACTGCGTGTAGTCCAAAGGTCATATCTTGCTTTTTCATCTATTTCTTACTCGCTTTACGCTTGGCTGACTTAGCTTTATTTGCTGAAGATTTTTTTGCCGAAGCTTTTGTCTTTGTCTTGTTAGCAGCGCTGCTGCCGCTCTTATATTTACCGCTGCTAGACTTAGCGCCTGAGCGGCTCGGCTTGCGTTTCGCACCAGACTTAGATTCAGAGTCTGAACCACCGTCCGCGCCTTTGCCACTTGAAGACTCACGCTTAGAGCCAAGCTTTGCACCTTCGCGATTAACTCGCTCACGGGCCGTTAATGGCTTAGTTGGTCTACGACGTTTACCACCTGCTGAGTCACCTTCCATCATCAAGTCAATTTGACGGTCATCAAGATTAACCCCGGCAACTTTAACCGTTACCATATCGCCAATTTGATAAACCTGACCTGAGGCTTCGCCCACTAAACGTTGGCGCATATTATCGTATTGGTAATAATCACTGCCTAGACTTGAGATATGCACTAAGCCGTCAATAAACAGGTCATTAAGACGTACGAACATGCCAAAATGCGTTACAGAAGCAATAACCGCTTCAAATGTGTCACCGACATGGTCTTGCATAAACTCGCATTTAAGCCAGTCATTGACATCACGAGTGGCCTCATCGGCACGACGCTCTGTGGTTGAACACTCTTCACCAAGCTTATCAAGCTCTTCAATCTTATAATGATAACCACCATCAGCAGTCCACTGATCAGTTAAATTACCTTCTTGCTTAGCAAGTAGATAACGGATCACTCGGTGCAGTATCAAGTCAGGATAACGACGAATTGGTGAAGTGAAGTGTGAATACTCCTCTAATGCCAAACCGAAATGCCCTTCATTATCCGGGGTGTAAGTCGCTTGGCGCATAGAGCGCAGCAACATCACCTGAATAAGCTCGGCATCGGGTCTGTCTGCAATTTGCTCCATCACCGCTTGGTAGTCTTTCGGCTCAGGCTCTAGGCCACCAGCCATTGTTAAGCCACGCTCTTTAAGGAAGTCCTTAAAGTTCGTTAGCTTTTGTTCTGAAGGTGCCTCATGCACACGGTATAACACTTCACCTTTGTGCTTTTTAACAAACTTAGCTGACGCAACGTTGGCTAAAATCATACATTCTTCAATGATCTTATGCGCTTGGTTACGGTTACGCGGTACGATCTTGTCGATCTTACGTTGCTCATTAAAAATAAATTGCGTTTCTGTGGTTTCAAATGCAATGGCACCACGCTCTGCGCGAGTTTGTTCTAATGTCAGGTATAGCGACTGTAATGTCTGTAGGTGCGGGAATATCAGCTTGAGCTTATCGCTCACCTCTCCACCTTCAAGCATATCGGCAACCTGGGTGTAGGTTAAACGCGCATGTGAATGCATCACTGCTGGATAAAACTTGTAACCTGATAGCTTACCTACCGCCGAGATGGTCATCTCTGCAACCATACAAAGACGGTCGACTTCTGGCATCAAAGAACACAGACCATTAGAGATCTTCTCTGGCAACATAGGGATAACTTGCGATGGGAAATACACCGAGTTACCACGGGCGCGAGCTTCTTTATCGAGTGCCGATTCAGTGCGAACATAATGGCTCACATCTGCAATAGCCACCCATAAACGCCAGCCACCAGACTTTTTCTTCTCAGCGTAAACAGCATCATCAAAGTCACGTGCATCTTCGCCATCAATCGTAACTAGCGGTAAATGACGCAGGTCGACGCGGCCCTCTTTGTCAGCCTCGGTCACTTCATCAGGTATTTTACGTAGTTTTTTCTCAATCAAGCTAGACCAGGTGTGAGGTAGGTCGTAATTGCGTAGCGCAATCTCAATCTCCATCCCCGGCGCCATCTCTTTTCCTAGCACTTCAGTCACTTTACCTGCGGCTTTGACATAACGACCCGGTCTGCGTGTAAGCTCAAGTACCACGATATCGCCTTGACGCGCGCCTAAACGATCTTCTTCAGGGACCAGAATCTCTTGCGTAATGCGGCGGTCATCGGCAATCACAAAGCCCATGCCAGCGTCCAAGTGGAAACGGCCAACTAAAGCAGCGCTGCGCTCTTCCACTAAACGTACAATACGCGCTTCACGGCGACCTTTACGGTCGACACCCGCTTTTTGTGCAAGAACTCGATCACCGTGGAAATACATCAGCATGTCACGGTTATTAATATAAAGGTCGTCACCGCCTTCTTCTAGCTTCAAGAAGCCAAAGCCGTCACGGTGGCCAATAACGGTACCGGTTAGCAAGTCCATTCGTTCAGGTAAGCCATATGCTTTGCCGCGGGTAAAAACAAGCTCACCATCACGCTCCATCGCTCTTAGGCGACGACGAATAGCTTCTAGCTGTTCTTCACCTTCAATTTTTAAGGCTGTGGCAATGTGTTCACGGGTTAACGGGGACGTTTGCGAGCGCAAGTATTCCAAAATATACTCGCGGCTTGGGATAGGGTTTTCGTACTTCTCTTGCTCACGCTTAATATGCGGATCTTGTATCATTCATTTTCCAAATTATTGACATGACCTCTACTGGGGCATGCTTATTGTGGCGTTCTAAGGTGCTCTTTCTTTGCCCTAGCAACTGCGCTGGGCGGCATCTTTGCCTCTAACACCTTTAACAAATTAATTGCTTCGGCTTGCGTGGTTTCATCGCTAAACACTTCATTGTAAAGCCAATGAAAACCCACTTCGTAATCACGAGGACTACCATAGCCCTCACCAAATAACCGAACCAACATCATGCGAGCAGGCAGATCACCTGTCGCGGCAGCTGGCAATGTATACTGCACAGCGCGTTGTTTATCTTCGATGACAAATTTACCATCGTGATAATACTCAGCCATTCTAACCATGGCTTCAGCACTCCCCTGCTCAGCAGAGGTTTTTAACATAGCGATCCCACGCGGCGGGTTGGCCTTTACGCAGATCCCATAGTTGAGCATTTCCGCCCAAAGATACTGATACAAAGGCTGCTTTAGCACCTCAGCCCTTGCTTCAATATCCTGCACTATCTGGCAGTCATCACCTTTAACTTGCGTTAAATAACGTTTGCTCCGAATTAACTCAACCAGCTGCTCCTGAGTATAAACATCAACCGCCTTAGGAGTCGCAAAACTTGGTAAAGATAATATAGACAAAATTATAATCAATGCATAACGCAGCATAAGGATTCTCAATGACAATAGGGTTAATCTAATAACGTGTTATCAAGTGACCAATATTAAAGGATTACTCGAATATACTCTATTTAATGTCATCGGCAGTATAACGTATTTCTTGAGTACCGCTTTAGAGGAGTCAATAAAAAGGCCGCTAATTTGCGGCCTCTTGTTATTAACTAAACGGATTCACTAGAATCATGGTCTCGTTTCTATCCGGACCCGTTGAGATAATATCGATTGGCGTTTCTAACAACTCTTCTAGACGCTTAATGTAGTTCAATGCTGCTTGTGGCAGTTGCTCTACAGAAGTCGCACCAAAAGTTGATTCGCTCCAACCAGGCATAGTTTCTAGAACTGGAGTAACCAGCTCATAACCTTCAGCCGCTAGCGGTGTTGTCGTAGCAACAGTTCCATCTGGATACTGATAGCCAACACAAATCTTAACTTCTTCTAGTCCGTCTAGAACGTCTAGTTTAGTTAAGCAGAAACCGCTTACGCTGTTGATTTGAACTGCGCGCTTCATCGCAACGATGTCTAACCAACCTGGACGACGTTTGCGACCAGTAGTTGCGCCAAACTCGTGACCCTTAGTACCTAAGTAGTCGCCGATTTCGTTTTTCAATTCTGTAGGGAAAGGACCAGCACCAACACGTGTGGTGTAAGCCTTCATGATACCCAGAACGTAATCTAGATGACGAGGACCAAATCCAGAACCTGTTGCAACACCACCAGCAGTAGTATTAGAAGAGGTTACGAACGGATAAGTACCATGGTCAATATCTAGTAACGTGCCTTGAGCACCTTCAAATAGAATTGGTTCGCCAGCTTTACGTGCCTGATCAAGTAGCTCAGATACGTCAGTGCACATGCTCTTCAAGTAATCAGCAATCGCGAGAGCATCTTTCAATGTCTCTTCGTAATCAACTGCGTCGCACTTGTAATATTCAGTCAGCATGAAGTTATGGTAAGCCATCACTTCTTTTAGCTTAGTTGCAAACAATTCTGCATCAAACAGATCGCCTACGCGTAAACCACGACGAGAAACTTTATCTTCGTATGCTGGACCGATACCACGACCCGTTGTGCCAATTGCATTATTGCCGCGCGCTTTTTCGCGAGCAATATCAAGAGCACAATGGAATGGTAAGATCAGAGGACATGCTTCAGAAATTAATAAACGTTCCTCTACAGGTACGCCACGCTCTTTAAGCATGTTAATTTCTGTCATCAGAGCGTCAGGTGCTAGCACCACGCCGTTACCAATAATGCACTTAACATTATCGCGTAAGATCCCTGATGGAATAAGATGAAGAACGGTTTTATCGCCATCAATTACTAAAGTGTGACCCGCATTGTGGCCACCTTGGTAACGAACGACATATTTAGCCTGTTCGGTAAGAAGATCGACTATCTTACCCTTTCCTTCGTCACCCCATTGGGTGCCGAGAACTACAACGTTTTTGCCCATTATTTGCTGCACGGTAGTGGTTAAAACGGGATTTTAGCAGATCTATAGGGGCGGTAGGCAAGTAATTTATGAAAAAATAATCAATAACACCACACCAACAGTGACTAAAGAACCACCTAACCTTCGCAAAAGTTGCTGATTTTGATTGGAAATTTCTTTTAAGTAGGCCCGCCAACGATTTGGAAACAAAAGTGGCCCAATTCCTTCAATAATTAACACAAAACCCAATGACATCATGATTAACTCAAAAGACATAACAATGTGTTCCTTAGGGTGAACAATCTAGCGGATAAAACCGCAATAAAGTACTTAAACTAATCAAAAGCACTTCGGAGCCAAGCTATCAAACGAATACCTATTCTGTATCAAGATCTACTCGCTCTGCGAGAATTTAACGCTGCAGAGGCTGTGTTATTAGTTGCGTCTCGGTAACAGCTCCTGCGTTACTCTACTCCCTATATCCATATAGTCGTGCATTTATGGCATTCGCAGCGCCTGACCATCCAGATAGGGAGGAAATCTCTTATGTATGTAGAGAACATACAAGACCATGCTATTCGCAACAAGTGAAGAGACCTTTAAGCCTGTTAACACAACATCGTAAGCAGTAAAACTCGCCATTTAGAAGTGTTTTAGCTGCTTATACCAATTGCACTAAGTATCTGTTCATTCAGTGGGAGGAAGCAAGCATTCTACCCGCCATTGGCCTTGAATTCGTTCGCCAACAAACACTCTTAAGTAGCTGACATTATTATACGGATTGGTATAAGCCCTAAAGCACTCGTGACAAGCTAGCACTTAACGCTTTTCAAGCTAACTGTTATAGCAAAATAAAGAGACACCATCAGCGATGATGGTAAATGTTAGGCAATAAAAAGCCCAGCATATAGCTGGGCTTTTTGAATTCTGAAAGCGAAAATTAACGCTTAGAGAACTGTGGCTTACGACGTGCTTTACGTAGACCAACTTTCTTACGCTCAACTTTACGAGCATCACGGGTAACGAAACCAGCAGCACGTAGAGAAGGACGTAGAGACTCGTCAAGTTCCATCAACGCACGGGTAATACCGTGACGGATTGCACCTGCTTGGCCAGTGTTACCACCACCCTTTACAGTTACCATGATGTCTAACTTCTCAGTCATTTCAACTAGCTCTAGAGGCTGACGAACAACCATACGAGAAGTTTCACGACCGAAGTATTCGTCTAGAGGTAGCTTGTTAACGATAATGTTACCAGTACCTGCTTTAGCGAATACGCGAGCAGTAGATGTTTTGCGACGGCCAGTGCCGTAGTATTGAGTTGCAGCCATTGCTATAATCCCGTTTAGATATCAAGTACTTGAGGTTGTTGTGCAGCGTGGTTATGCTCTGTACCAGCGTAAACTTTAAGCTTACGGAACATGGCACGGCCCAATGGACCTTTAGGTAGCATACCCTTAACAGCCTTTTCGATAATCATTTCAGGCTTATGAGCTTGTAGCTTCTCAAAAGTGATCTGCTTAATGCCACCGATGAAACCTGAGTGTGAATAGTAAACTTTGCCTTTAGCTTTGTTACCAGTCACAGCAACTTTATCAGCGTTAATAACGATGATGTAGTCACCAGTATCTACATGAGGCGTATACTCTGGCTTGTGCTTACCACGTAGGCGAGAAGCGATTTCAGTAGAGATACGACCCAAAGTTTTACCTTCGGCGTCAACGACGAACCAATCACGAGTGACTGTTTCTGGTGTAGCAGTAAAAGTAGTCTTCATTTACAAAAACCCAATGTTAAAATTCTGTCTCACATGCTTATGCCATTATTGGCAAAAACACAAAAAATGCCATTCCCCGCCCCTTCGAGCAAAGAATTAGGCTTTACAACTTCCACCTAAATGGTGGATAACGAGGGCAGGTTGCGGATTATAGACAAAGCTGAGTTAAAAATCACCTGTTTTTTTAGTTTAATTCTTATCAGTTTTAAATCATTGTTGGCCAACGCTTGCTCTATTTCAAAAAACGTTAACCTACTGTTTGCCGCTATCCGCATATCAAGGGCACTCGGTCCAAAAACGTGCCACATTGTCTGTCTCTACTCGGTTATTTTTAAAGAGTTTACGCTATTTAGCTGATTTACCTTTAGGGGATATGCTCTAAAGCAAGATAATCATGGGATTGCATCTCTGTTAGCCTTGACCGACAACGCCTAAATTCAAAGCTAAGTAAACCTTCTGTATAAATGTCTTCTAGTGATACCGCCGATGAGATAATCAACTTAACATTACGCTCATAAAACTCATCCACCATGGCTAAGAAACGACGAGCAATATCATCTCCAGTCAAATGCTCACCCATCTGCTCAACATTACTGAGTAATACCGTGTGGTAAAGTCTGGCGACTTCCATATAGTCGCGTTGACTTCTTGGGCCATCACATAACGCTCTAAAGTCGATAAGCAAGACGCCCTGAGCTTGCTGACGTATATCGATCACTCTGCCGTCAATTTCTAATCCTTGGGTCGAGACCTCTGACTCTGGCGCTAACTTTTCAAAGTACTCATGCAAATTCTGCTCAGCTTTCGCATCAAGCGGTGAATGGAATATTTCAGCTTGCTCTAACGTTCTTAAACGGTAATCAACACCAGAATCGACATTTAATATATCGCAGTGCTTATTAATAGCCGCAATAGCGGGTAGGAAACGCGCGCGCTGCAATCCATTACGATACAGCTCATCAGGTATAATGTTAGAGGTCGCAACCAATGCTACCCCTTCTGCAAATAGTGATTCACATAAGGTGCCGAGCAACATGGCGTCTGTGATGTCTGAGACAAAAAACTCATCGAAGCAAATCACTTGGTATTGTGCCGCCATCTTTTTAGCGATGATAATCAGCGGGTCTCTTTGACCCTGTAGCTCGGCAAGATCAATATGTAATTGGTGCATAAAGCGATGAAAGTGTGCCCGTAACTTTTTATCGCCCGGCAAAGCATCAAAAAACGTATCCATAAGATAGGTTTTTCCGCGCCCTACTCCGCCCCACAAATATAAGCCTTGAACTGCAGGCTTGTGTTTTTTACTAAAAAATGAAAACAGACCGCCACTCTTTAGTGGGTGAGAATTTAAAGCAAGCAGATCATCATAGACCCGTTGTAACTGTTTTACGGCTTGTTCTTGTGCAGCGTCATGTGAAAAGTCATCTCGGGTTAAGTCTTGTTGATAATGCTGCCAGGGGGTTAATTGCGACACGTAAATCATTCTCTATATTGTAGGGGTTACACACAAATCAACTCAATGTGAGCCGTTTGACGTCTTTTTATGCGTAATATACTAGCACGCAACAAAGCCGCAATGCATATCTGCCCTATACACGTAAATCGCCCAATATTTATAGGAGATTGATACAAATCAGCTCTACTCTGCTAAACATTGATCCGTATGACGATTTATTTTTAGTGGATTCTTCAGTAAACAGTACCACGCTAGAAAGCTGCGATGTATATTTGGCAGCATCAACATCATATCAGTATATTTAGGAGTCTATATGGAGTGGGCATTAACCCTTGCCGCGTTTGTGATTGGTGGCGTATTCGGCTATCTAGGCCATACTTTATTAGCCAAAAATAATCGACATAAAAACAATAATGAACAGTTAGAGCAAACACAGCTTGAACTAAGCCAGTATAAACAAGAAGTATCAGATCATTTCGATGACCACTATAAACAGCTTGCAGAGCTGAGCGCACAACTAAACCGAGTTAACCAGCAGTGGAATGCATCAGCTAAGCTGTTTACCTCTCCGGCCACAGACAAACAACTACCAGAATTAAAGCTACTGTCTGCTGACAAAGGAAAAGATATCGATAATCAAGCAGAGCTGCTTGAAGAACCACAGCCTACCCTTGCCTGAGATTGTGGGGATAAATTAACCTTTATTAATAATTGATGAACTTTTTGATACTCACTTGAGTCCGAAACAATATGAATGAAAAGCTCTTTACGTATCAGCGTCTAGCGCAGCACTTATATTGAAGAGCCATTCAATTTAGTTTTGAAAAATTGGAGTAATATTTAAATGAAGACAAAATTATCCTTACTTTCAGCAGCGATATTAGGCGCAGCACTGACATTGGCCCCAGTGGTTTCCCAAGCCGCTATTCCCTTGGCCGTTAATGGGCAAGAGTTGCCTAGCTTAGCCCCAATGCTACAAAAAACAACACCTGCAGTTGTTGCTGTGGCAGTGTCCGGCACCCATGTTTCTAAGCAAAAAGTACCTGATGCTTTTCGCTATTTCTTTGGCCCTAATGCGCCACGCGAGCAAGTGCAGGAGCGCCCATTTAAAGGCTTGGGATCAGGGGTAATCATTGACGCAGACGAAGGCTATATCGTTACCAACAACCATGTAATTGAAGGTGCAGATGAGATCCTTATAGGCCTGCACGATGGCCGTGAAATAGAAGCAAAACTGATTGGCGCCGATGCCGAATCTGAC
The DNA here is from genome assembly GCF_052977065.1 of Shewanella sp. 125m-1. Taxonomy (NCBI): domain Bacteria; kingdom Pseudomonadati; phylum Pseudomonadota; class Gammaproteobacteria; order Alteromonadales; family Shewanellaceae; genus Shewanella; species Shewanella sp. 125m-1. The sequence goes on along the minus strand of NZ_JBRILT010000032.1, from coordinate 2,415 downwards.
ATTGCCCTGCTGCAGATCAAAGCTAAAAACCTTACAGCGTTAAAGCGTGCTGATTCAGACGAGCTGCAGGTTGGCGATTTTGCCGTAGCCATTGGTAATCCATTTGGCCTTGGGCAAACCGTCACCTCAGGCATTGTCAGTGCCATGGGTCGAAGCGGCCTCGGTATCGAAATGCTAGAAAACTTTATTCAAACCGATGCTGCAATCAATAGTGGTAACTCAGGTGGCGCCTTAGTTAACCTTAACGGTGATCTTATCGGTATTAATACCGCTATCGTCGCTCCCGGCGGCGGCAACGTGGGAATAGGCTTTGCCATTCCCGCCAACATGGTGAACAACTTAGTCGAACAAATTATTGAACACGGTGAAGTACGCCGCGGCGTTCTCGGTGTTATGGGCCAAGATTTAACCAGTGAGCTAGCGAAAGGTTTTGGTATTGAAACTCAGCATGGCGGCTTTATTAATGAAGTTATGCCTGACAGTGCTGCCGATAAAGCCGGTATAAAAGTCGGCGACATTATCGTTAGCGTTAACGGGCGCAGCATTAAAAGCTTCCAGGAGTTACGAGCGAAAGTGGCGACTATGGGCGCGGGTTCAAAAGTTGAGTTTGGCCTTATTCGTGACGGAGACGAAGAAACCGTTACTGCGATTCTTGGTGAATCAACTCAATCTGCTGAGGCAGCAGCTGGAGCCGTACACCCAATGCTACAAGGGGCTAAACTTGAAACAAGCAACTCCTCTGGTGTTGAAATTACCGATGTCGCTCAGGGCTCACCCGCAGCTGCAAGTGGCTTAATAAAGGGCGATGTGATTGTTGGCGTCAACCGTACTAAAGTGAAAAATCTAAAGGGGCTTAAATCGGCACTCGAAGATCAAAAAGGGTCTGTCGCGTTAAAAATTAAGCGCGATAACACAAGTCTTTATTTGATCCTTAGATAGTCATCACTATGTCTGTAACAAACAGCCGAGCGTAATGCTCGGCTATCTTTTTAGCATTTAAAACGCATTATCATTGGGTACTAAGTACAAGCTAGTACAAACATGTTAATATAATTCATCTTTTCAGCATTTACTCTCAGACATGATCATCAAAGACGCTCTTATATATGTCGGTAAAGCCATTATTTTTGGCCTTATCATGGCTGCAGTTATTATTTTTGTTTTACCACTGATTACCGGCCAGAGCTTAACCAACGGCATTACCAGCCGAGTCTCCACAAGTAGCAACGAACTGTCTTTCTCTAAGGCGGTGCGCAGAGCAGCACCTGCTGTCGTCAATATTTATAGTCTGAGCATCGATCAATCTAAGCCGTTAAATCCTGGATCCCTTCAAGGATTAGGTTCTGGCGTGATCATGAGCTCTGAAGGCTACATATTAACGAACTACCATGTCATCAAAAGAGCCGATGAAATCGTTGTGGCTTTGCAAGATGGCAGAAAATTCACCTCTGAAGTGGTTGGTTCCGATCCTGAAACCGATTTAGCGGTACTTAAAGTTGAAGGTGATAACCTTCCTGTTGTACCTGTGAGCCTAGATATCCCGGCTCGTGTTGGTGATGTCGTACTGGCTATTGGTAACCCATACAACCTAGGACAAACCATTACCCAAGGGATCATCAGCGCAACGGGTCGTAACGGTTTGAGCTCTGGGTATTTAGACTTCTTGCAAACCGATGCAGCCATTAATGCCGGCAACTCAGGTGGTGCACTCATTGATACCGCTGGCCAACTTATTGGTATTAACACCGCAGCCTTCCAGATTGGTGGCGAAGGTGGTGGACACGGTATTAACTTTGCCATCCCAATTAAACTAGCCCACAGCATTATGGGTAAGCTGATTAAAAATGGCCGCGTTATACGTGGCGCACTTGGCATTAGTGGTGAAGCCGTCGGTCCGGTTATGGCGCAAATATTAAATATCCCCGATCTAACGGGTGTCGTGATTACCGAAATTGACCCTAATGGTCCTGCTGCAAAAGCTAAATTACAGCCTCGCGATGTGATAACCAAATATGAAGGCGAGTCTATTCCCGGCGTAGAGATGCTGATGGATAGAATTGCTGAAACCACACCGGGTAAACAAGTGATGATGACCGTTATTCGAGAGGGGAAATCCTACGAGGTCCCTGTCGTGATAGGCGAAAAGCCAGTTCACTATAATTAGGTTCTAGGTCTGAGAATTAGCAGGTTCTAGGTCTGAGAATTAGCAGGTTCTAGGTGCTAGGTGCTAGGTGCTAGGTTCTAGGTGCTAGGTCTGAGAATTAGCAGGTTCTAGGTGCTAGGTGCTAAATTCTAGGTTCTAGGTTCTAGGTGCTAGGTGCTAAATTCTAGGTTCTAGGGAGGGTGTAACAGATTCTGTGTAACTGCAGTTTTAGTTAATATGTTTCACAAGTCTGTCTTCAAACTCAATAATAA
>NZ_JBRILT010000031.1:0-61020 GCF_052977065.1 Shewanella sp. 125m-1 | reverse complement strand
GGTAGCGTCCGGTTAGGGGATAGTTTAGAGCGCTAGGTTTCTAGATAAGGCTTATAGGTATGGCTTCTCGGTAAGGCTTATGTAGGTTGGGCATTAGCCCATCGGTGTTGTATTTGAATGTAAGATAATTGACGGCATAAATGCCGACCTACAATGGCCATTTGCCTCTAGAACGGGTAGCGTCCGGTTAGGGGATAGTTTAGAGCGCTAGGTTTCTAGATAAGGCTTATAGGTATGGCTTCTCGGTAAGGCCTATGTAGGTTGGGCTTTAGCCCATCAGTGTTGTATTTGAATGTAAGATAATTGACGGCATAAATACCGACCTACAATGGCTATTTTCTTCTAGAACGGGCTGCGTCCGGTTAGGGGATAGGTTAGAGCGCTAGGTTTCTAGATAAGGCTTATAGGTATGGCTTCTCGGTAAGGCTTATGTAGGTTGGGCTTTAGCCCATCGGTGTTGTATCTGAATGTAAGATAATTGACGGTATAAATACCGACCTACAATGGCTATTTTCTTCTAGAACGGACTACGTCCGGCTAGTGGAGAGGTTAGAGCGCTAGGCTTCTAGATAAGGCTGTTCGGTATGGCTTCTCGGTAAGGCTTATGTAGGTTGGGCTTTAGCCCATCGATGTTGTATCTGAATGAACGACAATTGACGGCATAAATACCGACCTACAATGGCCATTTACTTTTAGAAAAAGGCTTAGGGGGTAGTTCATTTTTCTGTGAGCGGAGCACTCATATTTTGTTGGGGTATTGTGGCTTTTCCTAGGACCTAGGACCGATAACCGATAACTGATAGCCTAGGACCTTTAACCTTTAACCTAGTACCTTCTTTTAAATTACTTAACGATAAGTACCGGACATGTAGCCTTATTGGTCAACTCCTCTGATACGTTAGGGTTGAGCATGTGCGATAAACCCGTATGGCCATGGCTGGCGATGACTATCATGCCAACATCGTTCTCTATACTGTCTTCGAGAATTTGCGCAAAGGTATCGCCACTCCTAATCGCTGTTTTAACCTCAAGGCTTGGCTCTAGTTCAGGTGCGACTTGAGAAACAAGTTCACTGAGTTTTTCATTGGAATAGGCGTTAAGCTGTGTCTCAAGATCTTTATTGCTCTCAACTACTATGCCGTAATTGTGCTCGCCATAGGGTTTACTCATCACGTGTAGTAAGCGGATATTAACGTGATATAAGTTTGCCATCTCAACGGCGTAGCCTAGGGCATGAGATGCTGTTTCTGAAAAGTCTGTTGGGCATAAAATCTGATGAGTACGCATAGTAAACCTCGGTGATAATCTCGGTGGCCATTTCGGAGACCATCTCGATAACAATCAGGCGTAAAAAGCCTGCTTTAATCGGCTAAATATCCCTTTAAAAATGGGATGTCAGTTGATTGACTACTTACTATTAATAATAGACAGAATTGAGCCTGTTAGCCTAGAAAACAGCACCCTATTAAACTGGCATCTTAAGCTGTTTTTATGAGCGGTTAATCGTCTAAGGCTGAAGGCGCTTACCTGACAAATGATTCATGCCTGCTACAGGGAAGTTGTTTATCTGTGTAAAGGTTACTTTATGGTGTTGGTGATGTTATTTTTATTTACACTCGTTTTCAATTATTGATGTTTCTATTTTTTATTGCCACTTTAATTGAGGATTGTTTAACGTAAGTCGAGTATTTCTTATTAATTGGCGTAATCAATGATAACTCGTTAGTGAATCACATTAATTCCCCATTCTGGGTGCTATCGTGCTGCAAAGAATCAAAGTAGTACTGAATGCTACTTAATAAAAACAAGTCTTTGATGGAGCTAGGGTGTTGAACAAAAAGAAAAAGTTTTATAAAAACATTGGATTCCAAGTGGTTGTAGCCATGGTCCTAGGTGCGATCGTGGGTATGATGATGGGAGAAGATGCTTCTATCTTCGCTCCGCTAGGAACATTTTTCATCCATTTAATTAAAATGTTGGTGATCCCTTTAGTCGCGGTTTCGATTATTGCAGGCGCAGCAAGTTTAGGTGCGGGTCCGTCGGCGGGTAAAGTCGGTATTGGCACGATTAGTTTCTTCATGGCAACATCAGCCTTGGCGGTGAGCTTGGCACTTGTTATGGGCGAGTTTTTCCAGCCGGGTGTTGGTATGGATTTTTCGCAGCACAGTGCGGGTCTGGCAGCGGTAACGGCTGAGCAGGGGGCATTACCGGGTGTGGCTGATACCATTATCGGTATGATCCCAACTAACGTATTCGAGGCACTTACTGGCGGCAATATTCTGCAAATTTTGGTGTTCTGTATTTTCTTTGGTATCGCACTGACTAAAGTCAATCAAGAAGCGGCTAAGCCGATTACTTCTGCACTTAATACTATCGTTGAAGCCTTTATTTGGATGATTAACATCGTGATGTTGATTGCCCCAATTGGTGTATTTGGTTTAATGGCTGACTCAGTGGGTACTTTTGGCTTCCAGTCACTGACTGTTGTGTTAAACCTATTCCTAGTTTATGTCGCCGCTATCTTAATTTATGGCTTTATCTTCTTCCCATTGATGGTGAAGTTCTTCTCTAATGTTCCTGTTGGCAAGTTCCTATCGGCCATGAAGAAGCCGCAAGCCTTGGCGATGTCTACTGCTTCATCGATGGCCGCGTTGCCAGTTAACATCGAAGTGTGTGAGAAAGAGCTTGGCGTATCTAAGTCTACGGCGGCATTTGTACTGCCTTTGGGCGCGACGATTAACATGAGTGGTAACGCAATTTACTACGGTCTAGTGGCGGTATTTTTTGCTCAGATGTTTAATGTCGAATTAGGTCTTGCTGCATATGTAGCGATTATCTTTACATCGACATTGGGCGCAATTGGTCAGGCTGGTGTACCGGGTCCATCATTCTTAGTGATAGCGGTATTAGTTGCAGCAGGTATTCCAATTGAAGGTCTACCACTATTGTTTGCTTTAGACCGTATATTTGACATGATAAGAACTACGCTAAACATTACTGGTGATGCGGTATGTGCGGTGGTTATTGATAAGTACAACCCTGAAGTTGAAACACAATCAGAGCCAGTGCAAGCGACGGTTAACAGCTAGTCGTAAATGATGAATTGCAATAGTGACGGTATTAGTCGCTCATTGAAAAACGCATAAAATAAAGCCCTTATCAGTTGATAAGGGCTTTTTGTTTTGTGTTGTCTTGTTCTGGAATGTGTTGACGATTTAACGTTTAGGATCAGTTTTAGTCTTTTTGGTCTTTATTACCTTTATTGTCTTTTTTATCTTTTTTATCGAGCACGCCGTTGAGCAGATCCATCGGCAGCGGGAACAGGATAGTCGAGTTTTTTTCACTGGCAATTTCGGTGAGCGTCTGTAAGTAACGCAAAAGAATCGCATTAGGTTGTGTTGATAATTTTTCTGCGGCTTCAACTAATTTTGCCGAGGCTTCCATCTCACCCGAGGCGTGGATCACCTTGGCTCGACGAGTACGCTCAGCTTCCGCTTGCTTGGCGATTGCTCGGATCATTGTTTCATTAAGATCGACATGCTTAATTTCGACATTTGATACTTTGATCCCCCAGCCGTCGGTTCGGTTATCGAGTATGGATTGAATATCCGTATTGAGCATATCTCTATTTGCCAGCATCTCATCGAGTTCATGTTGGCCTAACACCGAACGTAGGGTGGTTTGTGCCAGTTGCGACGTGGCCTGCAAAAAATCCTCAACGTTGATAATCGCTTTTTGAGCATCGATCACCCTAAAATAGATCACCGCATTGACTTGCACCGAAACATTATCGCGACTGATCACGTCCTGAGTGGGCACATCCATTACAACAGTACGTAAGTCGACCCTCACCATTTGTTGAATGATAGGGATCACTATGATCAACCCTGGCCCTTTTACTTGATAAAAACGACCTAATAGGAAGATCACGCCGCGCTCATACTCCCTTAAAATTTTAAACATGCTGACGAGTAAGGCGACAACAAGAAAGGTCAATACGCCTAAAAAGACACTGCCATTAGCGAAGATAGGGCCCATATTCAACTCCTTAGCTATTTAGCACTTGTTGATTAGTACTTGTTAACTATAACTTGTTAATTAGAGGTTGGAGGCAGTTCGACCTCCAGCGAAAGATCGTGACGCACGATGACAGTAACCTGTTGTGCTTTTTTAAGATTAGCGTGTGAACTTGCTGCCCAGACTTCACCTTGCAGCTGAACAAAGCCTTTATATTCAAGCTGACCATTGCCAACCGCGCTTGCATCAGGTGCGTTTATGTTGAATATACTTGGCGTAAAGTCATTAACCACTAGCGCAGTTTGGCCAACAATTTGGCCATCACCACTGACGATGGGGGATTTTCTGTTGCGCCAAAGTGTGCCTAACACCAACAGCGAGAGTAAGGTGACCGTTACCGAAACCGCCGCAATGAGTGGCAAGGAAAGAGCGTAGTGATCGGCCTCGGTATCGATTAGGAAGAGTGAGCCAACCGCAAAGGCGATGATGCCACCAATGCCAAACAAGCCAAAGCTTGGGGCAAATGACTCTATGGTGATAAGGGCTAACCCGAGTAATAACAGACCTAACCCGGCGTAGCTAACGGGCAGCATTTGAAAGGCATACATGGCAATCAGCAGACTAATGGCGCCCGTGATCCCGGCTATTCCAATCCCAGGGCTGTAGAACTCCAGCAAAATACCGTAAATACCAATCAGCATCAGAATATAAGCGACGTTGGGGTTGGTGATAGTGGCGATGATTTGATTACGCCAATCAGGGCGCTGCTCGTGTAGTTCGGCATTATCTAACGCTAACGTGAGCTGTTGATTGTCTATCTCAACTTGCCAGCCATCGAGCTGTGCAACCAAAGTCTGGGCGTCAGGACTGATGATGTTGATGACATTCATGTCTAGGGCTTCGTTGGCAGTGAGCGTCGCGGCTTCTTTTACGGCGAGCTCGGCCCACTCTTGATTTCGGCCTCGAAGCTGCGCCAATGCGCGGATATAGGCTATTGAATCATTGAGGACTTTCTTTTCCATGGCGCTAGGGCTTGGTGTGCTGTTGTTCGTTTCCTCGCCGGACTTAGCGTCTGAGCCTGAGCTAGAGTTGGGATCAGAGCCTGAATCTTTATTGGGGCTAGGTGCCGGAGTCGATCCCGGTCCAATACTGACTGGTGTCGCCGCACCTAAGGTTGTGGCCTCTGCCATTGCGGCGACGTGGCAGGCATAAAGCATATAGGTACCAGCACTTGCCGCCCTTGCACCTGGCGGTGCGACCAAACAAGCCACAGGTACTTTGGAGTTTAAAATACTTTGATTAATATCTCTTAGGCTAGAAACAAGGCCACCTGGGGTATCCATGACAATGACAACTAAATCAGCTTTGCGATCGGACGTCAGAGGCGGCCTACCGCCAGAGTTGGCAAGCTTAATTCCATGAGTTAAGTACTCACTTGTTGCTGGCCCTATCGGGCCTTCGAAGCGCAAAACTAATACTTGAGGCGTTAGGTTTGCGCTTTCTGCGGCTTCTGCTGTAGTAGGAGTGATAAGGGATGTGGTTGAGTCTTGTATGGGGCTTGCGTAGCAGAGACCGTAAAATAGCGATAACTGCAGTAGAGCTGCAATTAGTAGCAGTAAAAATAAATCGGCCAGTTTGTTTAAACTCAAGTTGACTGTCCATATTAAGCTTTACTATTAAGTTTAGTGTAGCAATGCCAAATTGGTGCTTAATTAGATCATTTATAGCGCAATTTTTTGCCTTTGCACTATGTCACATATGTCATCGCAAGGGGTTATATGCTGATGATTGTCAGTGAATCTGGGGGAGTACGGATTTGATGAGAATATATTGAGGTGCGCCAGTATTTTGAGCACTTTTGTCGCAGTGTGTTTTTTATTGTGTAATGTTACTAATTTTTGGTCGGTTAGCGATCGATGCGAGTCTTTTTTATTTTAATATTTTGCACCCAAGTTTGCTTTCAAGCTGTTGTTTTTAAATTGAATTTATTTTTATTGTTGGTTGTGTTCATGTTGTTGCTAGATTTGTGAGCTATTTTGTTTTTTTACGTATTAAAACAACATAAACACTTATTTCTAAAAATGTTTTTGAACCTGCGTCACGAAAAGCGCCTTCTTTGCGCTATTTTTTGTTGGTAACTTACAAGTTTGGCCGCAAAGTGTGAGCTCTAGCGCGGAATATTAGTTAACAAAGATTTACTATTGTGCATCCAAAATTTTAACGGTTGATTTTAGTGATGGCAGGTTACTCAAACCAAGTTATAACAGTCAAAAAGGGCTTAGATGTCCCGATAGCCGGTGAGCCTAAGCAAGTGATCCATGATGGTAAGCCATCATCGCATGTCGCTTTGCTTGGTGAAGAATACATAGGCTTGAAACCAACGATGTTGGTTGAAGTGGGGGACAGTGTTCAAAAAGGCCAAGCCCTTTTTGAAGATAAAAAAACCACTGGCGTCATTTATACCGCACCCGCCAGCGGTAAAGTCGTTGCGATTAACCGCGGCGAACGTCGACTTTTTCAATCAATCGTTATTGAATGCGATGGTAGCGAAGCTAAAACGTTCGCTCCATGTACCGATCTTAACTCGCTTAGCCGTGAAGAGGTTCAAGCTAAGCTAGTAGAAAGTGGCTTGTGGACAGCATTACGTACCCGCCCGTTTTCAAAAGTTCCTCAATTAGATAGCCGTCCTGCTGGCATTTTTGTAAGCGCAATGGATAGCAATCCATTGGCCGCTGAGCCTAGACTGGTTATCGCTGAACAAACAGAAGCCTTCGCTGCGGGTCTGCAGGTATTAAGTCATCTGACTGACGGCAAGGTACACCTATGCCAAGAGCAAGGTGACGCATTGCCTGGTCATGATCTACCAAAGGTCAGCAACCATTATTTTGCCGGCGTTCATCCAGCAGGCATTGTAGGCACCCATATTCATTTCGTCTTACCTGCAAGCCTTGACCGTCCTGTATGGCACCTTGGTTATCAAGACGTTATTGTCTACGGTAAGTTATTCCTAACCGGTGAAATTTATACAGATCGTATTGTGGCGCTGGCTGGCCCTGATGTGATTAATCCACGCCTTATTCGTATGCAAGCGGGTGGACAGCTGTCTGAAGTCATTGCTGGCGAACTTAAAAACGGTTTGTCTCGAGTCGTATCTGGCTCAGTATTGTCGGGCCACACTGCAAAAGGGCCGCATGACTTCCTTGGTCGTTTCCATAACCAAATCAGTGTACTGCAAGAAGATGGTAAGCGTCAGGTTATGCCTTGGGTACGTGGCGGCTCTAAAAAGTTTTCAATTACCCGCGCGGTCACCTCGCGTTTAAAAGATGCAAAACAGCTGTTTGACTTTACCACTCACACTGGTGGCTCTGCTCGCGCCATGATGGCATTTGGCCAGTTAGACCGCGTGATGCCACTGGATATCTTACCGACATTATTGGTCAGAGATCTGGTCGTGCGCGATACCGATGAGGCGCAGGCGCTGGGTGCATTAGAGCTCGATGAAGAAGATTTAGCATTATGTACATTTGTTTGCCCTGGCAAGTACGACTTTGGTAAAGAGCTTCGTGCTTGTTTAGAGATTATTGAGAGGGAAGGGTAATGAGTCAACAAGATAAAAAGCCTGATATCCAAGAAGATTACTACGCACCGGGTAACTCGGTTAAGGGTTACTTAAGCTCTTTACTGATTGCTCACGGTCGCAGTACTCAGGGCAAGGTGCATATTCGTGATGCCATTGATGTAAAACGTACCATGACGATTGTTGGCTTATGTTTACTACCTGCCATTTTGTTTGGTATGTACAACATAGGTTTGCAAGCGCAAATTGCGGTGGCGTCGGGTCTAGCGACTGCTGATGTTTGGCAGCTAGCGATTTTTAACTTTGTCTTTGGTGGCTTGAGTGAACAAACTGGTATTGCTGGCTTATTCGCTTATGGTTTGAGTTTTTATGCTCCTATCTATTTAACAGCATTAGCTGTGAGCCTATTTTGGGAGATGGTGTTTGCCAAAGTACGTGGTCAAGAGCTGCATGAAGGCTTCTTTGTTACCGCATTATTGTTCACCCTGATTTTACCTGTATCAACGCCGCTTTGGTTAGTGGCGATGGGTATTACTTTTGGCGTGATCATGGCCAAAGAAGTATTTGGTGGCATGGGCTACAACTTCTTAAACCCTGCACTTGCGGGCCTAGCCTTTATCTACTTTGCCTACCCATCACAAGTTACGGCGGTGAGCCAACTGGTTGCGGTTGACGGTTTCTCTGGCGCAACGACCTTAATGCAAACGGCTGCAGGCAAAATAAGCTTCGCCGATTACTCATGGTTTAATGCCTTTAGCGATCCGAACTGGTGGAATGCCTTCTTTGGCTTTACCGTTGGCGCAATTGGTGAAACGAGCACGCTAGCATTATTGATTGGTGGTGGTTTCCTTATCCTGACGCGTTTAGCTGATTGGCGTATTGTTGCCGGCGTACTGTTTGGCATGATCTTAACCGCCACGATGTTCAACTTGATTGGCTCAAGCAAAAACGAGCTATTTGCAATGCCGTGGACATGGCACTTGGTTACCGGTGGTTTTGCACTGGGTATGATGTTTATGGCCACTGATCCTGTAACGACCTCTTATACCCGTAAAGGTAAAGTGGCTTACGGTCTGCTTATCGGCTTTATGACTGTGCTTATTCGTGTGGTGAATCCAAAAATGCCTGAGGGCATTATGCTAGCCATCTTATTTGCCAACCTTTGGGCACCGATTTTCGATTACTTGGTGGCTAAAGCAAACATCAAGCGGAGGCTCAAGCGTCATGGTCTTTAAACGAAATACGATGCAACAAGGCGCGTCACCTGCTGCGGCGATGCCTATGATGTTAATTGCCAATATTTGGGAAGCGATATTTGAGTACATCATCTATCGGATGCCAAAGAGTGCGACTCGTAAAGTCAATACGGAGAATAAAGCGTAATGGCATTTAAGAAAGATTCTTTTGTGGGCACCATGATTTTCACCGTGACCCTCTGTTTACTGTGTTCATTTATGATCACCGGAACATCAGAACTGCTAAAAGAGCGCAAGTTAGTTAAGAAGCGCACTGAGCTGATGCGAAACGTATTGATTGCTGCAGATGTTGATATCAGTAGCGATACCGACGTGAAAGCGCTATTTGATAAAGACGTTAAGCCTTTATTGGTATCGCTCGATACGGGAGTAATCGATAGCGAGTCAAATGTAATGGACTTTGACGAGCGTATGGCGTCAATCAACCCCGAAACCTCAAGTAAGCCAAAGAAAGACACGGCTAAGATTAAAACCCGGGCTGACCAAGTTCGTGTATTTAAAGTGTTTGACGCTAATGGCAAGCTAAGCAGCATAGTCGTACCGATTTACGGTAAAGGCTTATGGTCGATGATTTACGGTTATGTGGCGCTAAAACCTGATCTAAATACCATCGAAAATATCGTGGTTTATGAGCATGGCGAAACACCGGGTATTGGTGATTTCCTTAACGATACAGCCTGGACATCGCAGTGGCATAACAAGCAGATCTTTGACGAGAAAGGCAACGTGGCTTTTAAAGTTGTTAAAGGTGGAGCTAAGGACGGCGACGTTCACGGTGTCGATGCCGTCAGTGGTGCAACGATGACAGGCCGCGGACTACAGCGAGCGGTACAGTTCTGGTTTGGTAGCGAAGGTTTCGAAACCTTCTTCCAAAAACTAAAAGCGTCGGAGGTATAAAAGGATGAGTACTCAATCTATTTCGACTCGTGACATTTTAACGGGGCCTATTTTCAGTAATAACCCGGTTGCGATGCAGGTCTTGGGTGTTTGTTCAGCGCTAGCGGTCAGTAACTCAATGCAAACCGCATTGGTGATGACGCTCGCTGTAACCTTCGTACTAGTGTTCTCAAACTTGATTATTTCAAGCATACGTTCACTTATTCCAAATAGCGTGCGTATCATTGCGCAAATGACCGTGATTGCCTCATTGGTCATTGTGGTTGATATGGTGCTGCAAGACGTGGCTTATGAGCTATCGCGTCAGCTATCAGTATTTGTTGGTTTGATTATCACTAACTGTATCATCATGGGCCGTGCTGAAGCGTTTGCCATGAAAAATCCACCGCATTTGGCGGTTGTCGATGCCGTGGGTAATGCCATGGGTTATGGCGTGATCTTGCTTGGCGTTGCCTTTGTACGTGAACTGTTAGGTAGTGGCACCTTGTTTGGCCATGAGATCTTAAAAACCGTTGAGAATGGTGGTTGGTATCTTGCTAACGAAATGTTCAAGTTACCTCCAAGTGCATTCTTCCTTATTGGCCTGATGATCTGGTCAATTAACGTCATTCAACGTAAGCGAGGTTAAGAGGTCAATATGGAACATTATATTAATCTGTTTATTCAAGCCGCGTTTATCGACAACATGGCGCTATCGTTCTTCATGGGTATGTGTACCTTCTTGGCAGTATCAAAAAAGGTTTCGACCTCTTTTGGCCTAGGTATCGCGGTTATTGTAGTGATGACCTTAGCTGTACCGCTTAACCAGATCATCTACGCTAACGTGCTTGCTCCAGGTGCCCTCGCTTGGGCTGGCTATCCAGCACTGGATTTAAGCTACTTACAGCTGATCACCTTTATTGGTGTGATTGCCGCATTGGTGCAGATCCTGGAGATGTTTTTAGATAAATACATTCCTGCGCTTTATGACTCGTTAGGTATTTTCCTACCGTTATTGACCGTGAACTGTGCCATTTTTGCTGGCGTTATCTTTATGGCAAACCGTGATTACAACCTAGCGGAGTCTGCCGTATTTGCGATGGGCTCAGGTTTTGGTTGGGCGATGGCGATTGTGATGTTGGCAGGTCTACGAGAGCGTATGAAATTCCATGCGATCCCAGAAGGTTTACAGGGCATTGGTATTGTCTTTATTACAACAGGCTTGATGGCGTTAGGCTTTATGGCTTTCTCCGGTATTTCTATTTAAGGGCGTTAAACGCGTTATTCCCCTTAATGAAAACGAATTAAACAAAAGGTAGATTCGATGGAAATGGCAATTGGTATCGGTATGTTCACCTTTGTGGTGAGTATATTGGTTATGGTGATTTTATTCGCCAAGAGCAAACTGGTCTCCACTGGTGACGTCAACATTCGTATTAACGATGATCCAACTAAAAGCATTTCGACCCAGGCGGGTGACAAGCTTTTAGGTGCATTAGCCAGTAAAAATATTTTTATCCCGTCAGCTTGTGGTGGCGGTGGTACATGTGGTCAGTGTCGCGTTACCGTTAAGTCTGGTGGCGGAGAAATTTTAGCAACTGAGCGTGACCACATTAATAAGAAAGAAGCGAAAGAAGGCTGCCGTCTGGCTTGTCAGGTATCGGTGAAAACCGATATGGAGCTTGAAGTTGAAGAAGAGATCTTCGGCGTTAAAAAGTGGCAGTGTGAGGTTATTTCTAACAATAACCAAGCGACCTTTATTAAAGAGTTATTGCTTAAACTGCCTGAAGGCGAAGACGTACTGTTTAAAGCGGGTGGTTATATTCAGATTGAAGCGCCTGCTCACGAAGTTAAGTATGCGGATTTTGATATCCCTGCTGAGTACCGTGATGACTGGGAAAAGTACGACCTATTCAAACTGGTTTCAAAAGTTGATGAGGATGTACTGCGTGCCTACTCGATGGCCAATTATCCAGATGAGAAAGGTCGTATTATGCTGAACGTGCGTATTGCGACGCCGCCAAGTGACAATGTACCGCCAGGTAAAATGTCTTCGTACATTTTTAACCTAAAAGCGGGTGACAAAGTCACTATCTCTGGCCCATTTGGTGAGTTCTTTGTGAAGGAAACTGACGCTGAAATGGTGTTTATTGGTGGTGGTGCGGGTATGGCGCCAATGCGTTCACATATCTTTAATCAGCTTAAGGGTGTAAAAACCAAGCGTAAGATGAGTTTCTGGTACGGCGCACGTTCAACACGTGAAGTGTTCTATCAAGAAGACTTTGATACGCTGGCTGCTGAAAATGACAACTTTGTTTGGCATGTGGCACTGTCTGATCCACTACCAGAAGATAACTGGACCGGTTACACAGGCTTTATTCATAACGTATTGTTTGAGAACTATCTACGCGATCATAAAGCACCTGAAGATTGTGAGTTCTACATGTGTGGACCTCCGATCATGAACTCTTCCGTTATCGCGATGCTTGAAAGCCTTGGTGTAGAGCCAGAGAACATCTTACTGGATGACTTTGGTGACTAGGGCTAAAGCTTAGTTAGCGAGTTGTTGAAAGTGTTCAATAAAGACGAGTAAAGAATAAACGCAGCCTAATCGCTGCGTTTTTTATGCCTAAATATCGAGAATACTAGCTACTCTGCGCCCGAGGCGGATAAATGTCACCCTCTGGAGGCTGTTGTCCACTTGCTTAATGATCGTTTTAGCTTCTCCAATGTACTTTGTTGGTTATCGTGTTTTATTTTGTGATTATTTGAGTTACTGTTTGCTCCGCTAGGAGAGCAACAGTGTTTATAGTGATTTAATCACTGAATTATATCAAGGACGCATAATACTCAAGTATGCCTGTCAATATATCAGCATGAAGCTGGATTGAGTTATAAAACGAATTCAGAAGAAATAAGTGATGGTATTTGGGATGTAAACTACCGTTACTATTTCAAGGGTGTCGATCAGAGTAAGGGCCCATATGCGTTAAATGGTTTTTTGGCACAAGAGTCAAATATTGGAGCCAGCTACACGAACTTTAATTCAATTGATCTTGATAGCACCGTCGTAGACGGTACATTTGTTTTTGATTCAAATTGGTTTATTGCAGCCAACTATCAAAGAGTCGACTATACATCCTCTGATTATAATGCCTATGGAGCGGAGGTAGGCTACTACTTCAATGAAACGTCTTCCGTTTCAGCATTTTATAATGATGGAAGTGATAACGTTGTTTCTACTTATGGTTTGAAAGCACGTAGCTATTATGCTTTACAATCTACAGCGGGTATCGATTTCAATGCAAGTTGGCTACATCACGACTTAGATGATGTGCTAAATGTCAGCGCAGACTGGTACGTTAACAACTCTTGGTCTGTAGGTGCGGGTTATACCAATAGCGACCTCGATGATGCATTTGATGTGCGGACTGCTTATTGGTTGCGCATTTCAGACAATTTTTCGGCAAACTTTCAAGTTTCAAAAGTCTTGGATTCTGACTACGATGGGGTTGGTCTAGGTCTAGGTCTAGGCTTGGTAGGACGTTTCTAAGCTATTTGCTTTTAGCGCCTCCAACAGAATCAAACGCAGCCTCATGGCTGCTTTTTTATTTTCAGCACGTAAGACTATTATCGTTAAATTGAGGAGGAGCGATATAAACGTTTTGATGGCAATCCTTGAAGGACCGATTATCGCGCTTATTGCCATCGTTATCGCGATGAGTTATCTGTCTATCTACCCCAAAGTGGCGGGAAGTCATATCAATCGATTGTTTTGGTGTGACATTGGGGTTTCAGCATTTGTGCTACTGCTGGTAGGACTCAAATATTGGGGCTCAGGCCATGAATTTAGCTTGCTAATGTTTGATACAAATTGGTTTTGGTTCACCTTGATACTGTACCTGGCAATCGAGGTGCCTGCCGCAATGTGGTATGGAAAAAAGCACAATATTTCAATGAATAATCATGATAACTAAAGCGTGATTTCTATAAGCTACGACTGACAGCTTAATCGATTGAAAGTTTCTCTATTTATTTACTAATTTTGAAACCGTGATCCTGCCATCAAAGTCGAAATATACTCGCTATAGTGTTAATTAGCTGACATTTTTTATTGTATTTGCTGATTATAATCCGCCTCAGTTTCCGATTCGCTGAGTATGATCTTTAAATGTCTAAACCCTCTTTACTTCTGTCGGCGTTAGCCTTGTCTCTTAGTCTTTGTAGCACACAGGCTTTTGCTTCAATTGATGGCATGAAGCCCATTCCTGTTGAAGGGGCTCCTCTTGGTTATATCATTCATAATCCTTATGAAAATGCGCCTCTCACCGCCTTGGTGACATTGGCGGGTCACGCTATTTCAGCCGTAGAGGTGACGGTTCATGCTAACGATGAAGATGGTGTGAGTCTAACTTATCAAGTCGATGATATGCGCGTGATGGATGAAGGCGGTGTGCCGATTTTTGGTCTTTACCCTGCATTTATGAATCGCTTTACCGTTAAGTGGTTGGAGAATGGTGAGCGTAAATCTCATGAGTATCAGATGCTGACGCCGGATATTGATATGGGCTTTTCAGAAAGTCAGTGGGCTAAAGCGCCAATTGTTGAAGTTGAGCATGTGGACGCTGACTTTAAGGACCGATTGTACTTTGTTAATTGGAGTAATCCAGACGGTAAATCCTCGCCGCTGATGCATAACAATGTTGAGGCGCCCGGGGCCTTTTCGTGGGATGGCAAACCTGGCTTCTTTATCATAGATACCGCAGGTGATATCCGTTGGTATATGAACCCTTATACTACTCATGATGCGAAAACCTACGATAACGCAGGTTACGCCATGGGGATGAACGTCACTAAAGATGGCAATATGGTGTGGGTGCAGGGCCGGGGCTGGAAGAAAATGTCGATTATGGGGCGGATGATTTCAGAGCATAATCTGCCGGGTAATTTTATTGATGCCTCCCATGAGGGGATTGAAGGCGCGAACGGTAACGTGTTTATCCGTGCTGCCGCGAAAGATTATCGCACTAGCGACGGCCGCTTAGTCAATACTATTCGCGATCAAATCGTAGAAGTGGATAACACGGGCAAGCTGGTCGATTATTGGGACCTCAATACGATTTTAGATCCAATGCGAGACGCGGCGCTGTTGTCACTCGATGCGGGCGCGGTGTGTCTTAATATCAATATTAAAGATGCGGGTCACCAAACCACTGAAGAAGACTTAGCCAATGCGCCTTATGGCGATATTCACGGTGTGGCAACCGGTCGCAATTGGATCCACGTTAACTCTATCGAGTACGATCCAACCGATGACAGCATTATTATCAGCTCACGTCATCAATCGGCGGTGATTAAAATTGGCCGCGATAAGCAAGTAAAGTGGATTTTAAGTGCCAGTAAGGGCTGGAGTGAAAAATACCAAGATAAGCTATTAAAGCCAATCACTGCAGAAGGTGAGCCTATTTGGTGCAACGAGAAGGGCGCTTGTCAGGACAAGGATTTTGACTTTAGCTGGACATCGCACACGGCTTATTTAGTCCCTGAAAAGGGTACCTTAACCGTATTTGACAACGGTGACGGCCGCGATTTAGGTCAGCCAATGTTTGCCAATGAAAAGTACTCTCGCTCTGTGGAGTATAAAATCGATGAGCAAAACATGACGGTGCAACAAGTTTGGCAGTATGGCAAGGATGAACTTGGCTACGCGGGATACTCGCCAATTACCTCTATCGTTAAATACCAAGCCGATAAAGACAGCATGATGAGTTACTTTGCTTCTGCGGGCTTATTCGGTTTAGGTGGCGGTTACGGTAACATGAAGATGGATGACACCACGGGTAAGGTAAAATCCATTTTGGTCGAACACCGTTATGGTGAAACAAAGCCTGCAGTGCGCATCAATATCGACAGCCACGATATGTTTGCCACTGGCTATCGCGCTCAAGTTATTCGTATTAACGAGATGCTAAAATAAGCTTATTGCTTGAGTTGCTTGAGTTGCTTGAGTTGCTTGAGTTGCTTGAGTTGCTTGAGTTGCTTGAGTTGCTTATTTAAGCTTATAGGCAAAGAGTCTACTAATAAAAATAGCGCCATTAAGGCGCTATTTTTTTGTTTGTAGTAATAGCAAATTAGCGAGCGGTTGCGGCTTTCATATTGCGAGTAAATTCAGCAAGGGCGCTAAGGAGCGCTGCCTCGTTGTCTTTATTCGCGTCAATGATTTTCACCACGGCAGAGCCTGAAATTGCGCCCGCTGCGCCAGCATCAATAGCTGCTTTTACCTGGCTCGGCTCGGCAATACCAAAGCCTAGCAAAGGCGGCGCGCCATTAAACTCTTTTAAACGGTTGAGGATATCGGTAATTGGCATACCGGCTTTGGATTCTGTTCCAGTGACACCTGCGCGCGAGAGTAGGTAGGTATAGCCTTGGCCTTTTTCACTCACAAGCTTGAGAGTGTCACTATCCGCATTGGGCGGCGCGATAAAAATTGGTGCAATACCGTGAGCTTTTGCAGACTCGATAAACGGGGGCGCTTCTTCAACTGGCACATCGGCAATCAATACTGAATCTACACCCGCGGCTTGGCATTTTGCGTAGAAGGTGTCGACACCGTTGGCAAAGACCAGGTTGGCATATAGAAGCAGGCCAATCGGCAGTTCAGGGTATTTAGCTCGAATACTGCTTAGCATCTCAAAGCACTGTGTTGGCGTAGTGCCTGCCGCTAATGAGCGTAGGTTGGCTCCTTGTATTACCGGACCGTCGGCTAATGGATCAGAAAATGGAAAGCCAAGTTCTAGTGCATCGGCACCATTTTTAACTAGGGTGTCGATAATTTTTAGTGATATCTCAGGTGACGGATCACCTAAGGTCACGAATGGCACAAATGCGCCTTGTTTTTTTTCATTTAGGGCGGCAAAGGCTGCCTGATAACGTTGACTCATTGCCACTCTCCTAGCTGTTTTGTGCTGCAGTTGTTTGGTTTTGTTCTGAGCGTTGCTGTTCAACTTTTTGTTGCTCAGCTTTTTTCTCTTCAACTTCCTGTTTCTCAAGAATGTCCGCAACGGTGAAGATATCTTTATCGCCGCGACCTGATAGGTTAACCACAAGCAGGGTTTCTTTGGTGGCTTCTTTTGCCAGTTTTACCGCATAAGCAATCGCGTGAGCAGACTCCAGTGCCGGAATAATGCCCTCTGAACGAGCGAGTAGCTGAAAGGCTTCAAGCGCTTCATCATCGGTCGCAGACTCATACGTAGCGCGCCCCGTGGCTGCAAGGTGCGCATGCTGTGGGCCAACCGATGGGAAATCAAGTCCTGCAGAAACAGAGTAAGACTCCTCAATTTGGCCTTCGCTGTCTTGCATTAATGGCGCTTTCATACCGAAGAAAATACCGGTTTTACCGTGCTTAAGTGGCGCGCCGTGCATTGGGGTATCGATGCCTTTTCCTGCTGGCTCTACACCAATCAGTGCCACTTCTTTCTCGTCGATAAAATCTGCAAACATACCAATCGCGTTTGAGCCACCGCCGACACAGGCGATAACGGCATCAGGCAAACGACCTTCACGTTCAAGGATCTGCGCTTTGGTTTCTTCGCCAATCATGCGTTGGAACTCACGTACAATTGTTGGGAATGGGTGTGGGCCCGCTGCTGTGCCAAGTAGATAGTGGGCTTTGTCATAGCTGCCAGACCAGTCACGCATCGCCTCGTTGCAAGCATCTTTCAACGTGGCAGAACCAGAGGTGACAGGAATAACTTCAGCGCCCATTAACTTCATTCTAAATACGTTAGGTGACTGACGCTCAACATCTTTAGCGCCCATATACACTTTACACTTAAGACCGAGTAAGGCGCAGGCAAGGGCGGTAGCAACGCCATGTTGGCCAGCGCCGGTTTCGGCGATGATCTCTTTCTTACCCATACGTTTAGCCAGTAGCGCCTGACCTAAAACCTGGTTGGTTTTATGGGCACCGCCATGCAGTAGATCTTCACGCTTTAGGTAAATTTTGGCTAACGGGTTAGGGCTTAAGTTACGGGTCAGTGTTAACGCTGTTGGGCGGCCCGCATAATTTTTCAATAATTCAGTGAACTCTTGTTGAAACGCCTCATCTTCTTGCGCTTCGATAAAGGCGGTTTCTAACTGCTTAAGGGCTGGCATTAAAATCTGTGGTACGTACATACCGCCGTATTCCCCAAAGTAGGGATTTAACTTGCTCATAATCTTGTCCTTTATCTTTTCAATTTGTTGCCACTGGCTGGTTGAGCCAATGGCATAATCTTGTTTAGGCTGTTGCTTTGAATCTATTTGGTACTTATTTTCAATTTAATTAGTACTGGCGCAGTCGCGCAAATGTTTCAGTAATTTTGTTGGCATCTTTAATTCCAGGGCTTTGCTCAAGACCAGAGTTAAAATCTAAGCCATAAAATCCTTGGTTTGCCGCTTGCACTGCGTTATCAGGGCTTAAACCGCCAGCCAGTAGCGCGAGCTCTTTACTCGGAAGAACCTTTTGCCAGTCAAAGCATTGACCGGTACCGCCAAATTGGCCGTCTGATTTACTATCAAATACTACGCGGTCGATACCTTCTGGAATTACAAGCTCATCACCGTTATTACCTTCAACATCAGTATTTACCGCAATGGCTTTCCAAATTTGTGTTTGGCAGTTCTGCTTGGCAAATATTGCTGTTAACTCAGCGATTTCAAGCTCGGTTTCTTTACCGTGTAACTGCACTGCAAATAGGCCTAAATCGATAGCCAGCTTAGCGATAACATCGACCGCTTCGTTCACAAATACCCCAACCAGGCTCAGCTTGATGTTAGTTTGCTTGAGCTGCTCGACTAAATCCTGTGCTTGCTGTGCAGTCACGGCACGCGGTGACTTTTTAGCAAAGATCAGGCCGCCATAGACTGCGCCAGCTTTAGCCACGGCAAGTATGTCTTCGATACGGGTTAACCCACATACTTTGTTGTGGCCAAGCGTGAGTTTTCGGCAGGCAAGGTCCAGATCGTCTTCTGCCATCAATGAGCTGCCAACCAAAAAGCCATCAACTAATGGGGCTAAACGGCGAACTTGTGCTTGGTTATAAATACCTGATTCACTGATCACTACTCTGTCTGCCGGAATATGCGGTGCAAGCTCTTCTGTGGTAGCAAGGTCGGTCGATAAGTCGCGAAGATTACGATTATTAATACCGATAATCGCAGCATTAAGATCAATGGCGCGAGTTAATTCAACCTGGTTGCTGACTTCAGTTAAAATATCGAGTTGGTATTTTTTCGCTTCTGCAGCAAGCGCTTGATAACGTTCGTCATCGAGCACCGACAACATGAGCAAGATGGCATCAGCGCCTTGGTGAGCGGCAAGTTTGACTTGATATTCGTCTACGAAAAAGTCTTTGCATAAAATGGGCTGACTAACGCGCGCGCGTACACGCGGGATATAGTCCATATCGCCTTGAAAGAACTGCTCATCCGTTAATACAGAAATACCAGCAGCGTAGTGGCTATAGACGTCGCTAATCGCATCGACATCGAATACATCACGAATCAAGCCTTTTGATGGACTGGCCTTTTTACACTCTAAAATAAAGCCAGCATTGGGGGCGTTTAACGCATCAAATAAGCTTCTATCAGAGGTTTTAGGCGTTAAGCTTGCTTCAGGAAAGCGTTGCTTTAATTCGATAATATGCGCCGCTTTTGTATCAACAATCTTAGTTAATACGTTGCTTTCTTTAGCTGCTGTTGGCTTTGTTAGATCCATGCTCACATTAGGCTCCTTTCGCAGCTTGGCTAGCGTTAGCCAGCTGGGTCAATAACTCGTAGGCTTTACCGCTTTTAATTGTCTCTAACGCTAAGGCAGTACCAGCTCTTACATCATCACACACACCTGCAACATACAGCGCGCAGCCAGCATTGATAGCAACGGCATTCATGTGGGCGCTTTGGCCTGCGCCTTGTAAAATAGCACGGGTGTGCTCTGCATTTTCTTCAGGCGCGCCGCCTTCTAAATCTGTTAGTTCAGCGTTTGGTACGCCTAACATGGCAGGCGTAATGCGGTACTCGCTGATCTCGCCATCTTTTAACTCATGTACTAAGGTATCGCCGTGTAGTGCCACTTCATCAAGGCCGCTACCATGAACCACCATAGCGCGCTTGATCCCAAGGGCTTTAACGACCTGGGCAATAGGCGCTACCAGTTCAGGGCTATACACGCCAAGCAGCATAAAGTTTGGGTGGGACGGGTTAATCAAAGGCCCCAATACGTTAAATAAAGTGCGGGTTTTTAGTGCTTGGCGCACAGGTACTGCGTGGGCGACACCGCCATGATAGTGTGGGGCAAACAAGAAGCATAAACCTAGCTCGTCTAAACAATCACGCGCAGTTTCTGGTGCCATGGTCAAATCGATGCCAAATTGCGCCAGTAAGTCTGAAGAGCCTGATTTACTCGACACACTACGGTTACCGTGTTTAGCTACATTGGCGCCCGCCGCTGCAGCGACAAAGGCGGCAGTGGTTGAGATATTGATAGTGTTATGGCCGTCGCCACCAGTGCCGACGATATCAAGGATACCTTTATTAACGGTTGTTTCACTTGGGGTCGGAAAGGCTTTCGCTGCCGCGCGCAGTGCATCTGCTGCACCGGATATTTCATCTATGGTTTCGCCGCGCATTTTCATAGCAACCAGCATACCACCCATGCTGACGGGGTCCATTTTGCCTTGAATGATTTGGCTAAAGAGCACCTTAGCTTCTTGTCGAGTTAGGCTCTCACCGCGATAAAGGGCTTCGATAAGAGCTTCAGTAGGCTTGATTTCAATTGGTTTAACTTGAGTTTGGCTCATAATCTTATCCTTTTACTTCTGTTGGGCTTAGGCTAGTTAGGTTCTGGTTTCCATCAGCTAAAGAGCGGGCAAGATAATCTAAGCTTTGCACTAATAATTGGCTGCCTAAGGTGGTTAAAATCGATTCAGGGTGAAACTGAAAACCCACCGCCTTGTCTTGTCTATGAATAATCGCCATTGGCATCTCTTCTGTGGTGGCGATAACCTCTAAGCAATCTGGCACTTGCGTTGCCACTAAGCTGTGATAACGAGCCACAGGAAGCGGTGATGGCAAACCTACAAAGATCCCTTGGCCGTTATGAAAGGTTGGGCTCGCTTTACCATGAACGACTTGTTTGGCGCGCTCAACTTTACCGCCGTAATGCTCAACTAATGCTTGGTGGCCAAGACAAATGCCCAGCATTGGGACTTTTCCCGCTACACTTTCAATTAATGCCATCAGCGAGCCAGCTTCATGGGGCGCGCCAGGCCCAGGTGATAATACTAGGGCCGCTGGCACGGTTTCGTTTAACAGTTTGTTGGCGATAAAGTTAGCGTCAACATCGTTACGGTAGATCACGACTTCATAACCAAGGCTTCTAAACTGATCCACTAGGTTGTAAGTGAACGAGTCGAAATTATCGAGTAGATAGATTTTCATCGTCCACCTCCCATCTTTATGGCTGAAATTACTGCTTGTGCTTTTTGGCGAGTCTCATCGGCTTCGGCTTGCGGATCGGAGTCAAACACTACGCCTGCACCTGCTTGAATATAGGCGGTGCCATCTTTTACAAAGGCTGAGCGGATCACAATACAGGTATCCATATCACCAAGGCCATTTAAGTAACCTACGGCGCCGCCGTAGCTGCCACGGCGTGTTTTTTCAGCGCCGCGAATAAGTTGGGCCGCGCTGACCTTCGGGGCACCTGTTAATGTACCCATGTTCATGCAAGCTTGATAAGCATGAAGGGCATCTAAGTCAGTTCTTAACTGACCTGTTACTCGGCTGACTAAATGCATCACGTGGGAGTATCTGTCTACCTTTAGTAGTTCAGGTACTTTACGGGTACCGCTTTGGCTAATACGGGCAATATCGTTGCGGGCTAAATCAACTAACATAATGTGTTCAGACAGCTCTTTTTTATCTAAGCGCAGTTCAAGCTCGTTGCGGCTATCTAGATCAAAGTCGATTTCGCCACTGGCGGTTTTACCCCGTTTACGAGTACCAGCAATCGGGTAGATCTCAACTTGATTGCTCTTAGCTTCATATTTGAGTGCACTTTCAGGTGATGCACCAAACAAAGTAAAGTCGTCACCGCGAAAATAAAACATGTAAGGGCTTGGATTCGTCAGCCTTAACGCGCGGTATGCACCTAATGTATTTGGGCAAGGTAAGCTAAAACTACGAGATGGCACCACTTGGAAAATATCGCCGGCAATAATGTGCTCTTTGAGAGCATTGACGGTACCTTTGAAGTCTTCATCACAAATATTGACTTGGGTTTGGGCGTCAACTGTTTGCAATTTTGCAATGGGAGCGAGTGAGTGACAGGCTTGCTGTAATTGGGCCATACGCTCATTGAGCTGTTGGCTTACGTGGCTTGAGGTAACGTGTGTGGGCTCAATAAATTGATGAGTAACAATTTCAGCGCTTTGCTGCTGATGATCCACAAGAATTAACGTTTCGGCGAGGTAAAACAGGTAGTCTGGGCAGGTGTTATCCCCCTCTGGCACACTTGGTAGCGGCTCTACGGTATCAATTAAGTCATAAGAGAGTACGCCGCCCAGAAACAGATCTTCAAACTCAGGGCTTTCATCACAGCGAATGTGTTTAACCAGCATTCTGAGACCATCGAGCGGGGAGGTCGACTTTAAGCGGGCATCTTCATCGAGTTGATTACGCTCTTTTTGTAGGGTAACAATGAGGCTCGATTCGGAAGTTACTTGGCATTGGCTACTTGGAAAAGCTTGCTGAAAGAATGTGCGGATAGGGGCTAGCAATGCCTTACCATTGTCAGTTAACGCTTGAAATTGTAGCTGGTAACCGTCGCAGCGGATCTTCATGGCTGAGTGTGTCAGGACGATACTCTTTAAGTGATCTTTGCTGTCAATTTCAGCCGATTCAAGCAACATGGTATGAGGGGCATCTTGAGTCACATGCTGGTATAAGCGAAGCGGGTCATCGTGATATGCCAACGCCTCTTTTTGAGTGACAACTTTAGCGATAGTATGCTGTGTCATGCTCCTGCTCCTGCCTTGTAGGGTAATGCATTATTCATTGTTTTATCTCACTTTATCTTATATCAATCACGATGCTTATTACACGTCATTGCTCATTGCCCGCTGCCTTGGCTTTCTTGTTTCTCGCTGTTTTATTATCGCTTAAATACAAGAAAGCCCGCAGAGTGTGCGGGCTTTCTTGTTGAATCTTGGCTCAGTTCTATGAGCACACAGTTTCACACCACCCGCTAAGTTGGGAAGTGCCACCACCAATTAATGTTTTGGAAAGTATTAAACTGTGTCATGTAAAATTCATCTTGTTTGTTTCAGTGACTATATAAAAACATTTGCGGGTGAAAGCTGTCAATTGAATATTTCTATTTTTGACTGATTTTCACTAATTAAGTGTATAAATTTGTCTAATTTTATTTTTATAGGGTGATTTTGGTGTTTTTTGAGTGGATTTTGCTAAAAACTGTCATTGTCGAATTTGATTGTTTGTAGCTTGTAAGCCGTTAAATGAACATTGCGCACAATAATGCATCAACAAAGAGACCTACAACCAGTATGTAAAAGCGCGGGCAATGATTTCTTGCTGGATCTCTTGATTTTTTTTGCTGCCTAACAGCTTAATTTTTGTTTCGATAGCCTCGATATTTGATCTAGCGCAAACTTGGTGTAACACCTGTTAAGTTTTTGTTGTGATCCGCGCTCGTTTTGGCACACTGAAAATGTGGCCCCAAAGGAGTGAATATGGCTTCAATCAATCAGCTGTTAAAGGCGTTGTTTAATAGTTTCAAAGATTTGATCCCTATTATTTTGGTGGTCTGCTTCTTTGAGATATTTGTCTTACAACAAGCACCCGATAACCTTTTTTCGATTTTAATCGGTCTTGTTTTCATTATCGTCGGGTTAACTTTCTTTGTATTTGGTCTAGAAATGGGACTGTTTCCCATCGGTGAATCGCTTGCGCAGGCACTGGCTCGCAAGGGCAGCGTGTTTTGGTTAGTGGTATTTTCTTTTTCGCTCGGCTTTGGCACCACATTGGCAGAGCCTGCGTTAACCGCTGTGGCTAATGAAGCGGCGGAGGTAGCAGCTGAGGTCGGGGCGATAAAGTCGAGTGAAGCGTCAATGGATAGCTACGCTATGGGGCTGAGATTAACCGTGGCCTTATCAGTGGGCCTGGCAATTTTGCTTGGTGTGGTCAGAATTTTAAAAGGCTGGCCTATCCATTACCTGATTATTTCAGGCTACATCATAGTGATGATTTTGACCTCATTTGCGCCTGAGAACATTATTGGGATCGCCTATGATTCTGGCGGGGTGACAACATCAACAATTACCGTGCCTTTAGTGACAGCTCTAGGTGTGGGGCTTGCCACAGTGATTAAGGGCCGAAACCCGATGTTAGATGGCTTTGGCCTGATTGCTTTTGCCAGTTTAATGCCAATGATCTTTGTGCTTATTTACGGAATGGTGGTGCTTTAATAGTGGTGCTTTAATGGGAGTGCTTTAATGGATATGTTGCACCAAGTGCTTGATACCTTACTGGTCACCATACGCGATGTGGTGCCGATAGCGATTATTCTTTTTGGTTTTCAGCTCGGCGTATTAAAAAGGCCTGTTGCCAATTGGCGACGAGTGGTTGCGGGGTTTGTGTATGTCATTTTAGGGCTAAGCTTTTTT
The DNA here is from genome assembly GCF_052977065.1 of Shewanella sp. 125m-1. NCBI lineage: Bacteria > Pseudomonadati > Pseudomonadota > Gammaproteobacteria > Alteromonadales > Shewanellaceae > Shewanella > Shewanella sp. 125m-1. The sequence goes on along the minus strand of NZ_JBRILT010000031.1, from coordinate 36,571 downwards.
TTAGTCGGTCTAGAGATGGCGCTGTTCCCCATTGGCGAGAGTATGGCCGAACAGCTTACCTCCCATGAGTTTATCCATGAAGGCGATTTACAAAATACAGTTAATGCTTGGCAGGACTATTATTGGGTTTACATTTTTGCCGCAGCAATTGGTTTTAGTACGACTATTGCTGAGCCTTCTTTGATTGCGGTGGCGATTAAAGCCAATCAGGTTTCCGGTGGCACTATCGGTATTCAAGGCTTACGTATTTCAGTGGCTATCGGCGTAGCCTTTGGTATTGCATTAGGGTGCTTTCGAATTGTCGTTGGGGATCCTATTCACTACTACATTATGGCGGGTTATGTGCTGGTGGTTATTCAAACCTTTTATGCACCTAAAATGATAGTACCACTGGCTTATGATTCTGGTGGTGTGACGACCTCTACGGTCACCGTTCCGTTAGTTGCTGCTTTAGGTTTAGGCTTAGCGACCAATGTTGAGGGACGTAATCCCCTTATTGATGGCTTTGGCCTTATTGCCTTTGCCAGCTTGTTTCCCATGATCACTGTGATGGGCTATGCCCAATTGGTGGAATTTAAGAATAGAACCCAAAAGGAGCGAGATAATGCGCTTTAAACTTATTCTGGTGTTTATTGATGATGCCTGTACAGACTCGGTTTTAGATGCGGCTCGTAGTAAAGGTGCGACAGGCGCTACAGTCATTAATCACGCTCGCGGTGAAGGTCTTAAGAAACAGAAAACCTTTATGGGCTTAACGTTAGATGTTCAGCGAGATGTGGTGTTGTTATTAGTTGAAGAGCATTTATGTCGAACCATTTTAGAAACCGTAAGTGAAGTGGGTGAGTTTGATAGCGATTCCGGTAAAGGTATCGCTATTCAAATCGATGTGGAAGATGCGGTAGGTGTTGCGCACCAAGTACAAAAATTAAGTCGTGATATTGAGGACCAAATATGAAGACCGAAAACCCTGTAAGAAATCATGATGTGATGAGTCAAGACTACGCCATGATTGATGGACTGCAAACCGTAGCAGAAGCTATTGAACATGCAGTTAACAATAAGGTGAACGTATTGTTTGTTAATAAACGTCACGATGATGATGAGTTTGGTATGGTGTTGATGAGTGACATCGCTAAAAAGGTTTTAGCACAAGATAGATCGCCAGAGCGAGTGAATGTGTATGAGATTATGGTTAAACCTGTGCTGACGGTACCTGGGCGGATGGATGTTCGCTATAGCGCACGTTTGTTTGACCGTTTCGGTATTACCAAGGCGCCAGTGATTGAGGATAACAAAATAGCAGGACTTGTGAGTTACCACGATATTGTGCTTAAAGGCATGATTAATCGTGGCTAATATGCGGCTGTTATCGTGGCTAATACAGTCTCACAGTCGCTAATACTGTCACTAAGATTAGCCGCGATTTATATATGAATTAAACAAACCTCACCACGAAGTGCTTCTCTTTAATGAAGGACTGTTATTGTCCAATAAATACCGGAGTGCTGCGGCCACATCATTATGTTAAGCATAGTTTTAAAGTTTATGAGGACATAGTGGCTGCTTGTTCGGTAGCGTGGGATCCGGTCACAGGGCTATTCCTCATCAATACTGGGATCTGCTACACTGGCTTTGGTTACTTTTTAATTTAAGTTCAATTTGTTATGCAGCGCCCACCATTACGTCAAGCCAAAACCATCGATAATGTTTTTAATAGTGCCTATTGGCATCTTAGTCAGCAGGATTTCACCATTAATGAAATTCGTACCAAGCTTGAGCGTAAAACCGAAAATCAAGAATGGATTGATACCGTACTCGCTAGGCTCATCGAGGGTGGGTATCTAAAAAGCGATTTTGACTTTGCACTGCGTTATTGCGAGCTAGCCTTTAGTCATGAACTCGGTGCTGGCGCGATTAGGCGTAAGTTACAGCTGCGCGGTGTATCAGTGGCTGACGTTGATAGTGCAATAGAACAAGTGATGCAAGAGCAAACAGTCGATAGCTATGCGATGGCAACCTCTAGGCTACTCAATAGGTATGATAATTTTTATGGTACTAATAAAGAGAAAGTCTATGCCATGATGACCACAAAAGGTTTTTCTCGGGTAGAAACTGATCACGCATTATCACAACACCCGATGCGTGAAACCCTACGCAGCAAATTGGCCGTAAAAGCGGACAAAGCCGACTTAACGACCGAAATAGTTAAGTTATATCACAAAGGTAAAGGTCAAATTCTTATTGAGCAGGAGCTTAAGCAGCGACTGTTAGATTTAAGTGATTTTGAAGACACCCTGTATCAATTAACGCTTATTGGTGATGTGGACTTTTATCAAAGCTGCAAAAATGAGCTGGCTAAAAAGCGCTATGATTTATCTGACTATAAAGAGAAGTCGAAAGCTTATGCGTATCTATCCCGTAAAGGTTTTAGCAGTGACGAAATAAAAGAAGCCATGAGCCCTGATGATGAGCTTTGAAGGCATCAGTATTACTGATTAACCAAGCAGCTATCGAATTTTAATTATATCTGTTGGCCCCCCGAAACTTAGATTAAAGGCAAGTCGACTTTTTTCGACTATGCTTATTTGATTGTGACGTAGAGATAAATCAAATCAAATCAAATCAAATCAATATAGGTAGGATATATGAGATTCAATAAAGTCTTGTTATTAGCTGCATGTAGTTTATTTGCACTTTCTAGTCAGGCGATAGAGTTAAAGAGTACAAATGTCACTGAAGGTCAGAGCCTTAAAAATGCCCAGCTATTTAATCAATGGGGCTGCAGTGGAGAAAATATCTCTCCAGAGCTCAGTTGGAGCGATGTTCCAGAAGGCACTAAAAGTTTTGCTGTGACAATGTACGACCCTGATGCACCTACTGGGAGCGGCTGGTGGCATTGGATGGTTGTTAATTTACCAGCAAGTACTCAGAGTTTGCCGGCTAACTCGGGTCTAAAGGGAGGGGCTAATCTCCCTAAAGGGGCAAGTATGGTTTCTAATGATTTTGGCTTCAAAGGATTTGGCGGTGGCTGTCCTCCTGAAGGTGCTGCGCCACATAATTACCAAATCACTGTTTATGCGCTAGATGTTGCTCATCTTGAATTACCAGAGAGTGGCACAGCTGCGCTGGCTGGGTATAATATTTATCAACATCTTCTGGGCAAGGCGGTGCTGACTGCACCGACAAATGCAAGGTAGTAGACTTAAGTAGTTGGTATTAGCAGGTATTAGTTACGGATAAATAATAGTAACCGGTACGTATTAGTAACTTGGGTTAAATTATCGTTTGAGTAACCGCTATGAAAAAGGCAGCATTGATATGCTGCCTTTTGTTTTATCTGGTTGCTTTTACTTATTTACAGCTCCTCCCGAAATACATCGACTTGAGTTAAGTTGACACTTTTAGGGCGAGAAAGCAGGCCTGCGGGTTAAGCAAATTTTTTATCGAGAAAGCCAATGATCTCTGAAGACTCATACATCCAAGTTGATTGACCATTTTCTACAATTTTCATGCAAGGAACCTGTAGCTTTCCACCTTCGTTTAGCAATGTGCTCTTATGTGGTTCTTGCTTGGCATCGAGAGTGACGATATTTAAGCCTTGGCGACGCAAAGAACGACGAACTTTAACGCAAAATGGGCACGCCTTATATTCGTAAATAGTCATATTGCTGGTTGCGTTGTCGATTTGTTGTTGTTCTTCTTGTGGACGCTTTAGTTTTTTAGGTGAAAAAACAAAGTTTAAAAACAGGATGATACGTCCTAATACCCAACGAATGATAAACATTAACTACCTCTGATGTATTGTTATTCGCGCAGATTTTAACTCAAGCGTTACAGGGTTGAAAGTAATGATTAAAGATCTGCTTTCATCTTTATGACTTTGACCAATGACAATGGCCTATCTCTTCTATCGCTCCAGAAATCATTACTAGGCTGGCATTGTCCGGACATAAACAGATCTGCTGACTAAATGCTGAAAGCTGTTGTTTAAATGACTTGCTTTCAAGCTGCACAGGGCTGATGTGGGGCGCAAACATAAAGTCCACTAAGTTGAGCGCTGTAAAATCTGTAAGCTGACAATGATTGATGTCGCCGCAAAGTGCAGCGCTTTCAATACTTGAGGTTATGAGCATCGCACCTGCGCTAACGCCAATGAGTGCACCACCATTGACTGCATATTGGCGCAAAATGGGTAATAGTTTTTGCTGTTGCATTGCTTTTAAGAAACGATAGGTATCACCGCCAGAGAGATGAATGGCATCGCAGTTTAACAGCGCCTCGAGACTGCTCGGTGAAAAGCCTGATTCTAACTCAAGATAAACAGATAGCGTTGCATCGAGTGTTTGATACATCTGCTGAGTTTGCAAAAAGTACTCTCTTTGAGGGTCGGGCTCAGAGGCGATATAGCCAATTGTTAGCTGGGGATGTTTGTTGGTTGTTGCTATGGATGTAAGCACTGCTTTAATTGCGGCTTGGCCATTTTCAGTATTAGGATCACTCAGTAGGGCGAGTTTCATCGGTTCTGTCCTTAGATGATGCCAGTGTATCAGCATTGCTATGATGTGGATTATGACTCGACTTTAGCCGATCTTACATTGAGTTTAAAGCCTACTAGCCAAGCACAAGCCAGCTAAATACAAGCGAGCTCAGCAGGAGACAGCCAAGCACAAGGCTGTCAAACAAAAGGTAGTCTAGTACAAGCCTGCTAAGTACAAGGCAGTTAATCACAAGGTTGATAAGTAATAGCTCTTTTCAATAGCTCTTTGATGGCGATGAATGATTTGCGATCAGCTGCCCAATAAAAAGCACGCAAAGATGCGTGCTTTTTATTGGGCAGGAGGTAATTGAATTGACGTTAATTCGCACCCAAGGTCAGTAAGGCCTGGCTTGAACCTGTATTGAGCTCCACTTGGCTATCGAGTAGGAATATTCTTTGTGGTTCAATTTTCTCTTGTTCAATTAAATAGGTTTTAACCGCAGTCGCACGTTGTTGTGCTAGATGCCCAAGTGCAGCCTCTGGGAGTCGTTGTGCACGCAGCAGAAAGTTATACAGTGCGATATGCCAGCGCTGTGTAAGCTGGAGAACGGTAAGTTTGTTCTCTCCTTGATGTTCTGCTTCGATTTTCTCTTTCACCTTTTTAGCTGGGCTAGCAAGCTCTGTTTCATAGAGCGTTATTAGCGCATCAGACAATGCACCAGTTGTTGGGTAACTGCTAGGTGATAAATCAACAGGCAGTGATGTGATATCCAGTTTGGCTGTTTGAGCGAGCTTAGCGTTAAGCTGTTGCTCTCTGAGCGCTTTGCTATCTTCTTGCATGTTAACACTGCCTTTAACGCTGAGGGTTAGCATGGGTCTATCAACTAAGCCCGTGGCCAGCTTGTTAAGTTTAGTTTGTTGGCTGTCATCGAGGCTCGCGATACCGGCTGCGAAACTGACTTTATCGAGTTGTTCTTCATCAGAACCAAGTAGCCCCGCAAGCAAAGTAAAGGGAGCGGTTACTGCTTTGGTGATCACATTAGTAAAGGCGGTCATGACGATGCTGCCAATACTAAAGCTTGGGTCGTCTACATCACCAGATACTTTAAGGCCTAAATCAATCACGCCGTGTCTATTTTGCAAGAGTGCAATGGCTAAAGTCACAGGCAAGGTGGTAGCAAGACTACTATCGCTAGGTTGTCCCAGCTTTAATTGGTCGATGACTAAATGGTTCTCCCCAATTAATTGGCTATTATCGAGTCGGTAGTTAAGCGCTAATGACAATAGCCCTTTATCAATGTAATAACCAGCGTAGGTACCAGCGTAGGGGCTTATCGAGGTAAGCTCGACATGTTTGAAGCTAAGGGCAAGATCTAAATAAGGCTGCTTAAGCAGTGGGTTGATATCTCCCTTTAAGCTAACGGGGGCGTAGCGATCAATCTTACCTTTAATATCTACGGTGGCTGTTTGCTCACTGTTTGAAGACAATTTGCTTATATTGCCATCTAAATATTCGATACTGGCAGCAAAATTAGGTGTCAACGAGTTATCGGCGAAAAAGGTAGAACCCTCTTTAAAGCTGATTTTGTTGATGGTCAAGGCCAGTGGCTTGCTAGCTGTTTCCTGTTGATGCTCTTGCTTAGTTACAACATTGGCTGTGACGGCTTTATGCTGAGTTGTGGTTTCAGTTGTGGTTTCAGTTGTGGTTTTAGGAGCTGCAGCCGTTGGTACTATAAACAGATCACCTATGTTGGTGCTCTTATCTTTAGCGATCATTATCCGGCCATAAGGCTGATTTAGCGCGACATGATCGATATTGATACTGTTGGCATTTTTATCGAATGCTAAGCGATTGACCTCTAAGTTTTTCCATTTTATTAAGTCTTTTTTCTGTAGCGTATCTTTAATCAGTAAGTCATTGACGCCTAAGCTGCCGGTATAGCTTAACTGTTGAGTTTGGGCATTAAAGGCAAAGTCTCCCTCAGTGCTAAAATCACCTTGCTTGAGCTCAATATTGACATAAGGTTTCAGGTAGTTTTGTATTTGTGGCAGTGCAAACTTGGTGACTGACACTTTGGCGTTCACTAATTGTTTTAATGCGTCGATATGACCGTTTGATGCCAATAGACCCTGTTGATTCACGTTGAGTGATAATTGGTAGTCAATTGGCGAGGCGAGATCGGCGTTTATGGCTCCAGTCGTCAGTTCAATATCCTCTATTTGCCATAAGGTATTTTGAGTGACTAATTGCTCGCTTAGATTCACTTGGTAATCTTTAAGGTTGATGCCTTTGAGTATTGCAGTCCAACTGCTCTTAGCGGTTTGAGCCTGATTGGCAGATATGACAGCCTTATCATTATTGGTTTTTACTGCTGAAGAGTCGTTTGGCGTTGTATTGATAGGGGTAAAGATTGTCGCCAGATTAATGCCATCTTTGTTCAATTTAGCATTGAGCACAAGCCCCTCGGTATCGAGCGTTTCTGCCGTTACCGATCTCTGCTTAAGGTTAAACTCGATACCTTTAAGAGCGATGATGGGGAGCTTTATAATTGATTGCTTTTGATAATCAAAGTTGATGTCAGCTAATTCTAGCATGCCCTGGTCGGTGGTAAACTGAAGTTTATTCTCTTGCATTTGCAGCTGATAATGACTCGATAAACTAAATTGTCCAGAGGTTAGTTGAGGGGCAAACTGCGCCGAGATAAAAGACCAAAATTGTGGCAGTTGGATATTGGTCAGTTGCACATCTCCAACAATATTCAAGGGTGATAATTGTACTAGCCCTTGAGTGGTAATTTCACCGCCGTTACGGCCGACAACATGAATTGCATAGTGGTTGGTTTTTTGTTCAAGTTCAAGATTGTTAAGTGACGATGTAATCGCATGATTAGAGTCAAAATACTTGATATTGAGGTTTAATGCTGGGTAGTGCAATTGGCTATGGGTAAGCTTATCTGTAAAGTTCAGATCAGCATTCACAATCGCTAAGTTTGTGACGATAAAGTGCGGGATCCCAGCTGACTTTGTCGGCTCCTCGTCGCTTTTATCTTTAGGGCGATTTGCTAATGTCTCAATAATATCTGAAAAATTAAAGCGTAATGTTTGCGGCGTATTGAGTCGCTCAACGTTGATTACTGGCGCTGTTAACGTGACATTAGCGATGCTGAAGGCGGTATTAACAACCGAGTCCCAAAATTGGTACTCAAAGTTTAATTGTGAAAAGCCAACAAAGGGTTTGCTATCTGTCTCTTGTAATTCGAATTTATCGATGGCGACTTCAAGAGTGAACGGGTTGACCTTGACGTTTTCAAGAGTAACCGGGCGCTGTAGCAACGAAGATAACTGCTCGGGTACTTGCTTAACCACAATATAGGGTACCAATAAGCCTAGTATTGCAGTAAAAGTAAAATAAATGGCGGTCACTATGATGAGTAAACGCTGATACTTTGGACGCTGACGGTAGCCATTCAGCACAGCTTGAAATGATGTTTTGATAAAAGACATACAGACCTTTGTCGATTTAATTTTGTGGCAGAGTGTTTATTTCACTAACAAAAATCATACGTAGCATAAGTTGTTAATGGTCGATACTCACACTACTAATTTTAGCTTCATTATCGTGTAAATGATTCTGGTATCATAATGTTTTTTTTAAAATGTAACGTTTTTATTAACGTACGAATAAATATGTTACAGGAGCCAGTTTCTGCGCTTTAGCTAGCAGTGCAACTTATGTTCATTGATGTTGCATGAGTCTTGACTATGGGCACGTGTATGGGAAGCAGATCAAATAAGCGTGATTAAACCTATTGCTTCAGGTCTTTCTTGGTTGATACCATAGCGCGTTTTTTATCTTGCTTTGGGGAATTAGCTTGAATAAGAGTGTTATCACCAATTTGATTGCAGCTATCTTTGTTGCTGTCGGCTATCTGTTTGCTTTACCGATTGTGTTAACAGTTGGCTTGTTTGCACTATCTGGTGCTGTGACCAATTGGTTAGCTATCCATATGTTGTTTGAGAAGGTACCTGGGTTATACGGCTCAGGGGTTATACCCTCGCGTTTTGAAGAATTTAAAGCTGCAATTGCACACTTAATGATGAATCAGTTTTTTACGATCGAAAATATCGATCGTTTTCTATCAGGTGAGGGCGGGATTGAAAAGCAACTAAATCTGCAACCTGTTATTGATAAAATTGATCTGTCTCCGGCATTTGATGCGTTGGTGAGTACTGTGGCGCAATCGTCTTTAGGCGGTATGCTAGCCATGTTTGGTGGTACAGATGCGATAACGCCGCTGCGTGAGCCTTTTATTGAGAAAATGAAAAGCTCGTTGAGTGATATTGCCCAAAGCGATGACTTTTACGCATTAGTAAAAGAAGAGTTAGAGCAGCCCGATATGATTGCGGATATGCGCGTCAAGGTGGAAGAGATTGTGACCCAAAGGCTCGATGAGTTAACGCCACAACTGGTTAAAGAGATCATACAAGAGATGATCCGTGAACACTTAGGTTGGTTAGTGGTGTGGGGCGGTGTATTTGGTGGCTTAATCGGTTTAGCCGCGGCGCTTATCCAGAGCTAAATAAGCTAACATCATTAGCAAAGCGTTAAATTGAATTTTAGATTAAAGCTCTAAATTAAAGCTCTAAATTAAAGCTCTAAAGTAGGGAGCTGATACTGATTGGTATTAGGCTCCCTTTTTTATGGGGTATTTGTAAGCGTGTATTGCTCGCTTTAGCTGCTGTGATTTTAACCAGAATATGCTTTAATCACTGAGGCGTTATTTGCTGAGTTAAGCTTTTATCTAGGAACGTGTTTATTAAAAAGTCTTTTGTTAGTAAGCACAGAGCGAGTCATCATGGGTTAAGCATTCACAGGAGTGGCATATGCAGCACCATAGTATTAACTATCTTGAGATCCCAGTAAAAGAGATCAATAAGACTAAGGCTTTCTTTAATCAAGTGTTCGGTTGGGAGTTTATTGATTACGGCCCCGAATATAGCTGTTTTGTCGATGCGGGTATCGCAGGCGGTTTTTTTGTCAGTGAGAAGGCATTCACTATCGCCTCCGGTTCACCTCTTATCGTGCTGTACTCCAATCAGCTTGAAGAATCACAAACTAAAGTCATTGATGCAGGTGGGCAAATAAGCCAGCAAGTTTTTACTTTTCCTGGCGGACGTCGTTTTCACTTTCTGGACACGAATGGCAATGAATATGCTGTTTGGTCTGAGTAAGGCTTTATCCCCTTATTCCCCATACCCTAAGAATAAAAAGAGCAGACTATGCCACATTGCACCATAGAGTATTCCGCACCATTAGCCGAAGTGCTATCCATTGACGCTTTAGTTGCCGCCAGTCATAGAGGTCTTACTGAGTCAGAGTTGTTTGAGCCAAAAGCGATTAAGACGCGGGCCTATGCTTGTGATTATTTCCAAATAGGCGAGGAAGAGCAGGGCAGTTTTATTCACCTCAACATTGCTATCATGCCGGGGCGCACCGATGAGCAGAAGGCTTTACTGATTGAGCGGGTTTATGATGCAATTGCACTCATTACTGCAACGGTGAGTAGTGTGACTTTAGAAGTGGTCGATATTAAGCAGCATTATTTTAAAGCGTTAAACTGATTTTAGCATGACTGATTAATCTAAAGTGCAAAGCAAAAAGCCACTCATATGAGTGGCTTTATTGTGTTGAGTAAAGCTTAGTAAGCGCTGTCGTGTACAGATTGCACTGCACGGCCTGACGGATCTATGATCCCTTGTAAGCTTTCGTCCCAAGCCAGCGCTTCAGGTGTTGAACAAGCAACAGACTTACCACCTGGCACTGTTTCTGCCGCACTTGGCAGTGGGAATAACTCTTCAAAGAAGGTGCGGTAGAAGTATGCCTCTTTGGTTTCAGGTGTGTTGTATGGGAATCTAAACTTGGCGTTTGCCAGTTGAAGATCGTCCACTTTGTCTGCAGCATGATCTTTAAGGCCATCAATCCATGAGTAACCTACACCATCACTGAACTGCTCTTTTTGACGCCAAGCGACTTCTTTCGGTAACTTGTGCTCAAAGGCTTCACGCAAAATGTGTTTTTCAATCTTACCGTTTTTCGACATTTTAGCATCAGGGTTAGTGCGCATTGCCACGTCCATAAACTCTTTGTCTAAGAAAGGCACGCGAGCCTCAAGACCCCAAGCTGCCATGGCTTTGTTAGCGCGAAGACAATCGAAGAGGTGTAACTTGTCCAGCTTACGTACTAGCTCTTCGTGGAATGCTTGTGCGTTAGGCGCTTTGTGGAAGTACAAGTAGCCACCAAACAATTCGTCAGCACCTTCACCCGACAATACCATTTTAATGCCCATGGCTTTAATCTTGCGCGCCATCAAGTACATTGGCGTTGCCGCGCGGATAGTGGTGACATCGTAGGTTTCTAAGTGGTAAATCACATCTTTCATTGCATCGATACCATCTTGAAAAGTAAAAGTGATTTCGTGGTGAATCGTGCCGATCGCATCGGCGACCTTCTTGGCTGCAATTAAATCGGGTGCACCTTCAAGCCCGACAGCGAACGAGTGCAGTTGTGGCCACCATGCGCTGCTTTCTCCGTCATCTTCAATACGGCGCTTAGCAAAGGTTTGGGTGATTGCTGAAATCACCGATGAATCAAGACCACCCGACAGTAATACGCCATAAGGCACATCTGACATTAATTGACGCTTTACGGCTGCTTCTAGGGCATCACGTACATCTTCTGCGCTGGCAGGGTTGTCTTGCACAGCGGCAAAATCACGCCAGTCACGCTGGTAATACTGAGTCAGCTCGCCTTGTTCACTTGAAAGGTAATGTCCTGGGCTAAAGGTTTCTACCGTTTTACACACTGGCATTAACGCTTTCATTTCTGAGGCAACATAAAAGTTACCTTCAGCATCGCGCCCAGTGTATAGCGGAATGATCCCCATATGATCACGACCTACTAGATAAGTGTCTTTAGTTTTGTCGTAAAGTACAAAAGCAAAAATACCGTTTAGCTTGTCTAAAAACTCAGTGCCGTATTCTTGGTATAATGCCAAAATGACTTCGCAATCGGAGTTGGTTTGGTAGCTATATTTATCGCCTAATTCAGCTTTCAATTCTTTGTGGTTGTAGATCTCACCGTTAACGGCTAATACGATTGACTCATCCTGACTAAGTAGTGGCTGCGCACCATGTTCGATGTCAACAATGGCTAAACGCTCATGGGCTAAAATGGCTTTATCACTGCTGTAAATGCCAGACCAGTCTGGACCACGATGACGCAATAATTTGGACATCTCTAGAGCGACTTGACGCAGTGGAGTCGCGTCGGATTGAATATCTAAAATTGCAAAAATTGAACACATAGGTCACTCCAAAAAATTTCGGTCTTAAACTCAATTGAGTATTAATCTGCCATTGAAAATTGAAGAATACAAATCTGCTTTTGAATAATCATCGTTAAAAGTGGCTTCTTAGCTATCTAAAGTCTTATTTTTAAATAGCTGAAATGATGAATCGATATTTTAAAGGCTTTTAGCTTGTGTTATCCGCAATTTGAATGGGGCATTGTTAAGCTTGATTGGATATACGGTAATGCCGTTTAAATTAAAGTGAATTGAGCAAATTAATTGGAAAATCCGGAATTTTTGGGGATTATCTGCTCAGTTTTAGCATGATGTGGTTAAAAGCTTAAATTTAGGTTTGATAAAAATCACTCCTAGGTAGGCAAAAAAAACCGACAAGTGGGTGGCAAGTCGGCTGGTTGAAAACCTTTAAATGGGTAGAATGTTAATTGGTACTGCCTTAATTAAAGTGATTAAAGATTTTGTGTCTAATCGCTCAATTCACTCAATCGATATTTAATTTATTTACTGGCTTGCTCTAAGGTATCGTTGGCTGGGCGCAGCGCATTAAATTCTGTGCCCTTAAAATACCCTGGCCAGTCATTGTTGTTGCCTAACTCAGTTGCTGCTTGGTAATAGATGGCTAAATCTTCGAGGGCGCCAGATAGATCCCAGTCTTCACGATATTCATCACAGACATTGTGATAACAGCCTTTCATTTTTAGTTTCATGGCCGCTTTATATTGTGCAGTGGCCTCATCTATTGGCTGACTGCCGCCGCCAGCGAATACAGCGGGTACCCCTTCTTTGGCAAAGCTGAAGTGATCTGAGCGGAAAAAACCGCCAGACTCCGGATATTTTTCTCTTATCGCAATCCGGTTTTGGGTTTTTAAGGCATCAACAAGATAGTTCTCTAACTCAGATTTCCCTTTGCCAATGATAGTGTAATCACTGGTACGGCCATAGATATTGGTGCTGTCTAGATTAAATACAGCAACGGTTTTATCGAGTGGATAAACGGGATTTGATGCGTAATATCGTGAACCGAGTAGACCTTGCTCTTCACCCGTTGTCGCCACAAATGTCACGGAGCGGGCAAGGGGGTTGCCGCTATTAGCTTGCTTGGCAAACTGCCGTGCAATTTCAAGGATCCCTGCCGTGCCAGAGGCGTTATCAAGTGCGCCGTTATAGATCTGGTCACCATCTTTGCTGGTATCGATACCAATATGATCCCAGTGAGCGCTAAACAAAATATGCTCATTTGGGCGGCTGTTACCCGGTAACGTTGCCACCACATTGTAACTATTGGCATATTGCGCTTTGTTTTCAAACGCAATTGATGCAGTTTGGTTAAGTGGCAGGTTAATAGGGCTTGCGGCTGCACGATCTGACACAGTGTTCAGTGACAACCCCGCGTTTTCAAATAATTGGCTGGCAACGCGATAGGTGATCCAGCCTTCAACCTTTATTCGTTGCTTTTGTTCTTGTTCACTACGAACAAGATCTTGCTGAGCTCCGGTCCAGCTATTTTCTACCACTGACCAAGGATAAGAGGCCGGTTTTGTATCATGGATGATGATAGCGCCTAACGCACCTTGGCGGCTCGCTTCTTCAAACTTGTAACTCCAGCGACCATAGTAGGTCATGGCCTTACCATTAAACAGATCTGAGTCTGGCAGAGCAAAGCCGGGATCATTAACTAAGATCACCGCAATTTTCCCGTTCATATCCAAATCTTGATAATCGTTCCATTGATATTCGGGAGCATGAATGCCATAGCCGACAAAAACCAGCGGCGCATTATTGATATCGATGTTTGCAACATCGTGACGGCTACCCAGTACAACGTCTTGTCGATACTTCAGTGGTAAGTCACCTAAACGAATGGATTGTTGCTCAGATGCTGTGTAGGTCACCATAGGCACGGCTTGTAGATAATCTTTTCCGTTAGGTTTTTTAAGCCCCATTTCAGCAAAGGCATCACTTAAGTAATCTAAAGTTAGCTGTTCACCTTTAGTGGTGGGCGCGCGACCTTCGAATTTATCGGAGGCGAGGGTTTTGATATCTTGGCGGAAACGGCTTTCGTCGAAAGTGACGTCGGCTGGATTATTGACGTTAGCTGGGTGTTGACTACAGGCACTGAGCATCGAGAGTGCGCAGACTGAGAAAATTGAACGCATGAAGTGGTCCTATTATTGTTGTTTTAGACTTTTTTCGTTATTGAGAGGCATGATGGAGGAAATTAGCCCTCAATGGCAAGAGGGCTAAGTGATAATCTATTCGCTAAAATGTTACTTAATATTGCGCTATAAACGCCGGTGTTATAAGTTGATTCAACTTTAGATTCAACTTTAGATTCAACTTTAGATTTAGCTTTAGATGAGTAGCGCGCTGGGCCGCTAAACCAGTCAAAACCGGTTAATCGCCCTGCGCTTAGGTGCTTACACAGTTAGATAACGTCGATGTCCCCAGCGCAATTAAAGATATGATTGGGTCTAAATGGTTCTTTATCGATATCGCTTAAAGAGCTAACACCACTTGTTACCAGGATGGTTTCAAGTCCCGCTTGAAAGCCTGCAAGTATATCGGTGCGCATATTGTCACCGATGATCACGGTGTTTTCTGAATGCCCACCTATATGGTTTAGTGCTGAGCGAATGATCCAAGAGCTGGGTTTACCAACATAAAATGGCTTTTTGCCGCTGATCCGCTCTATGGGGGCACATAATGCACCGCAAGCAGGACTAAAATCTGGGCCATGGGTATCGGGGTTCGTCGCAATAAAACGTGCGCCTTCGCTAACAAACTTAGCCGCCTTATGGATCATATCCCAGTTGTAGGAGCGCGTTTCGCCAACGATCACAAAGTCTGGATTGATGTCGGTGATGGTAAACCCTGCTTTATACAGCTCGTGGGTTAATGCCCCCTCGCCAATCACAAAGGCTTTAGTACCTTGTTGATGTTTGAGAAAGTCAGCGGTCGCCATGGCAGCGGTGTAAAAGCACTCTTCAGGTATTTGAATTCCTGCGGCGCCAAGGCGATTTTGCAGATCTTTACCTGTTTGTACTGGGTAGTTGGTCAGCACTACGAGAGGGTTACCTTGTTCGACTATGCGGTGAATAAACTTATCACTACCAGGAATAAGCTGATTGTTGTGCAGTAACACTCCATCGATATCGCAAATAACATTTTTCATTTGACTCTCTTACTTCATATTAGTTTGCCGAATAACTGAGCTTTATCTAATGCTAAATGGAGTTGAAAAACAATGCTTTTACCAAACTTTTAGTGAGCTTTGTAGGGTTTCACTGATTTATTGCGATTATATGCTTTGGTTTATTTGGCAGTAGCCGAAGAGCTTATGTCAGTAACGCACTGACATAAAAGAAACTAATGCTGCTTATGTTGACCAAATCTTGAACACATATTAGGCTGGTAGGTAAAGGAATATGATGACGTATAAATAAGGAAGCCAATGAAAGCGAGTAATATATTCAGGTCAGTCAAGGTGGCAGTGTCTATAGCGTTACTGCTAGGGGGGTCAACCCGTTTAGCTGCAGCAGAAACACCGACTCCGGGCTATAACCACAAGATCCCCCAAAGCATTATGACGCCTAACAAGGTCGAAACGAGCATAGGTACTTTAGAGTTTCATGATGGTGCACCGACAGTGGAAACTAGCCGTAAAGTCTATGATAATCTTAATACCATTCGCGCGACGGAAACATTTTTAAATGCGATCCCGATGGCTTCTCTAGAAGCGTTAAGAATTGGTCATATGGATCTTGGAATAACGCAATCTAATCAAGTATTACTGTTTAATAAGTTGATGGACTCAAACTCGCTTTTCTTAACGGGTAATACTGACACCGTTTATGCCTCTGCGTTTTTAGATCTTGAGCGCGATGGGCCGACTGTGGTGGAGGTTCCCGCAGGAATGGGGCCAACAACGGTCAATGACGCTTTTTTTAGGTACGTTACGGATATGGGGATTGTAGGTCCTGACAAAGGCAAAGGGGGAAAATACCTTATTTTACCACCAGGCTATAAAGGTGACGTGCCAAAGGGGTATTTTGTATCTGAGTCAAAGAGTTATACCAACTGGTTTATTGCGCGAGGCTTTCTAAAAGACGGCAAGACGGACTCTGCTGTTGAGTCATTTGAGCAGTACCTTAAAATTTATCCACTTGCTAAGAAAAACCAACCTCCAAAAATGGTTTTTAAATCAGGTAGTGGCCTGGTATTTAATACCATTCATGCTAACACTTTTCACTTTTTTAAAGAGATCCATCCTGTTTTAGAAAAGGAGCCAGTCTCGTTTATAGAGCCACAGCTACGAGGGTTGATGGCCAGTATTGGTATACAAAAAGGCAAGCCTTTTGCACCTGATGATCACATGACTGCGCTACTCACTGATGGTGTCGCCATCGGTAATGCAACAGCAAGAGCTTTGATGTTCCAGCCAAGGGATGAGGCAACTTATATTTACCCTAATAGACTTTGGAAAACTGCTTTTATTGGCGGTGATTATCGCTGGTTAATTGATGATGGAGAGGGGGGGCGTAATCTTGATGCGCGTACTTATTTCTTCTATATGGCGACAGTGAATACGCCTGCAATGGCATTAAAGTTGATTGGTAAAGGCTCACAATATGCCATGTTAGATAAGTCAAAAGATGCTGCATATTTACACGGCAGTAAGACTTATAAGTTAACCATTCCCGCGAATGTACCCGCGAAAAACTTCTGGTCGGTGGTGGCATACGATACTCAAACCCGCTCAGAATTACAGACTGGACAGCCATTTCCTAGTCGGAATAATCAGCGTGATAATTTAAAACAAAATGCAGATGGTTCGGTTGATATTTATTTTGCGCCAGAGGCTCCCAAAGGCCAAGAGAACAATTGGATCCAGACTGTACCGAATAAAGGTTGGTTTATCTTATTGCGCCTCTATGGCCCGCTGGAACCTTGGTTTGATAAAAGTTGGCAGCCTGGTGATATTGTTGAAGTTAAGTAACAGTATCAAAAAGGTTTTATAGACTCAATCAACGAGTAAGTAGCATATCAGCGTTGGGTAATCCCCCTAACGCGATATGTTACTTTTCAATATCGCCCCCAGCATAAAAGCGATTTGCTGCAGTTCATAGTTCATAGTTCATAGTTCATAGTTCATAGTTCATAGTCTAAAGTTATCGAAATAACATCTCACCTCATCTTTAGTTAGTTTTGGACCAGCCTGATACCTTTGTAAATATTGTGTAAGTTCGTTGTCATCTGTAATTAAATGTTAATAGTATTCATTCGCATTTAATTATGGAGAGACATGTGAAATTAAGTATTTTAGGGTTAGCAGTATTGAGTACTTTGGCAGCCACTTCGGTTTGGGCTGAGCAGAGTAAAGAGGGATCAAATCAATCTGAGGATATGGAGCATATTGTTGTAACCGCATCACCATTTGCACAAAAGTTAAGTGATACACCTAATTCTGTTTTTATTGTCACAGAGCAAGAGTTGGACATGCAGCGTGTTGTTGCGCGTAACCTGTCTGAAATGATCTCAAACCTCGTCCCAGGTTTTTCACCAAGCACAGAAACAATGTCGACTTTCGGCCAGAACTTTCGCGGGGGTAAAGCGATAGTGATGATTGACGGGGTGCTGATTTCAACGACATTGCGTGCAGGTGGTCGAGATCTACAATCAATTTCGGTTGACGTTATTGAAAGCATTGAGGTGATAAAAGGCGCAAGTGCCATGTACGGTAACGGTGAGGCTGGCGCGATAATCAATGTGATCACCAAAAAACCTACTTTGAATTTTGAGATGCAAACTCGTGTTGGGGTGGAGGCTTTTGCTGATGAATTATCTGATGCAGGTTATAGCATTTCACAACGCTTTTCGGGCACAACAGATTCAGATCTGGGCTACTTACTTAACCTATCAGGTAAAGATCGCGGTAATCTGTATGATGCTGATGGGGATCAATTACCCGGCGCACCTAATAGCCAAGGCGGCATGGGGGATGCAGATGAATATGATCTGTTATTTAAGCTTGAGCAAGAATTCGATTCAAGCCGTTTAGCCTTGTTGGCACATCATTATAATATCGAAAATAAGCTGCATTATAAACGCAGTGTAAATGATGAAAATGGCCTAGTAGAGATTGATAAAAGTGGCCCATATAGCGGTGCGAACCCAAAAACTAAACTTAGCACAGTGCAACTCACCTATGAGCATGATGATTTTCTAGATCAACAACTCAGTCTCTCTACTTATTACAGTAAGGTGAATGTTGGCTATGAATCCGCGTCTGAAATAGTGTCTAAGCGCAGTGGCTTTAAAGCGGCGATGCAGTGGACAATTAACGACAGAAGTCGTTTGGCCTACGGTATTGAATATGGCCGTGACAATACGGAGCAGGGCAGAGACCGTGATGTGATGACAGAGACCAATGTCGAAGGTAGTGTACTAATGCAATCACAATATGTTTGTTCCATTTGTGATTTAACCGAGACAAAACTAAGCCCATTTGCTCAGTACTGGCAGCAATTAACTGATGATGTCACCTTGCAGCTTGGTTTGCGTTACGAAAACTTTGAAATTGAAGTGCCAGATTATCAGCGTTACAAAAAAGGTGTGTTGTCAGATAAACAGGGCGACACCTTAACTTATGACAAGCCTCTGATTAATCTCGGTCTAGTCTATAGTATTGCCGATAGCACCGATATTTTTGCTAGTTTCTCGCAAGGTTATTCTCATGCCGATATGCGTATGCTTAGAGACATGCCGGTAGACAGTGTGGCCGAGTTTTCAGATGAAATTCCAGCAACGCAAACTAACTACTATGAAACCGGTTTACGTTATGACAGTGAACGCGTGCAAGGAAGTTTGTCATTTTTCTATTCAGATATAAAAGATGGATATGCGTATGATTATAATGTCGATGCACTAGCCGTTAAGCGAGTCGCGGCGGTGATTGTTGCCGATGAAAAAATTTGGGGCTTTGAAGCGACACTCGATCACCAAATTAACCAAGCAATTAAGCTTGGTACTACAGTGTCCATGTCTGAAGGTAAACGTACCAATAGTGAAACGGGCATTGATTACTGGATGAATGGCACCAGAATTACACCGATTAAGGCCTCGATTTATGGGGATTACCGTTTCAACGATATGGCATCAATGCGTTTACAGGCCAATTATGTCGGCGATAGGAACAAAAACAACCAAGAAAGTGATGCGGGATACAGTTACTACGAATCACCATACGAGGGATATACCTTGGTTGATTTTATTTCAACTCTTGATACTGACTTTGGGCGCTTTACCTTCGGTATTGATAACTTGCTCAATACCGACTACCAGCCGTTGGTTTCACAAATGAACAAAGAGGTTGTTTGGCAGCAGTACCGAAGTCAGTTTTCAGGTTACGGACGCCGCTTGGCGCTGGAGTACAGTATCAATTACTAAACGCTTGCTAAAGGTTATAAATGAGGTAAAGCCTAGCCCCCAGGATAGCACCCCAAGTTGAGCCTCTACTTGGGGTTTTTTAGTTATATGCTGTATTGATAACACAAAATAGTGAGGCTGAAACCTACAGTGGCGAGTCACAAACCTTACTGCTTAGCACAGTGCTATAAATCATTCTTAGAGGGTATACCGTGTGCAGAATTGAGTAACAGTTCTGCCAAATCATTATTATCCATCGCTTCACCATTTAGCATTCGCGCTAGTACTTCACTACCAAATAGTTGTGGTGACAGTAATACGTCTGGTTGAACTCTTTGAATTTTAGTTAGATTCTTACTGTCATTGACTATGATGACTGTTTTAGCTTTGGCGCTTAAGTCTTTCGCCGATAAAACGATAAAGGCATTGTCGGCATCATTATCCGTTAGGGCCAAAATGGCACGACATTGTTCTAACCCAGCTTGTTTAAGCACGGCTGTATCGCTGCTATCTCCAGAGATAATATCAAACTTACCTTCTAGGCTTTGCTCAATTATTTCAAACTCATCACTGGGTCTTACAGTGATAATGGTGACCGCCAAGCCTCGCTGATGCAGCTTAATAATGGTATTGGTCGCCATGGCGGAAGTGCCACATACAATAAAGTGATCCTCTCTTTTCATGGTGTGTTTTTTCCCTTGTATAAGTTTGTTTAAACCATTGCTAATGAAAGGGCCAAAAATCGTACTCACTGACGTTGCAAATACGGCAATCCCGGCAATAATCATCGAAATAGTAAAGAGTCGTGCGGTTTCCGTTACGGGTAAGATATCGCCATAACCTACAGTGGTCATGGTTACCATAGCAAAATAAAATGCCGTACTTAAGTCTGTTATTTTGGGCGAAAATCCATCACCAAAATACAAGCTACCGTAAGTCGAATAGATGATCAAAATGACAAAACTAATGACAGAGACAATACCTGCGGCGGTTGCACTACTGCGATTAAAATCCCGACTCAAGAGCAATAATAAGATTATGCTGAAGCAACAAAAAGCAATATTGAATTGGAGGTGAGAGTAGTAATGTAAAGTGAAAACTAAGGTTGTTAGTAGCAGTACAAGGCTCATTACCCAGGCGACGCGCGCGCGAAATAATAAACCAATAGAATTTAGCAGTAAAAACACCCCAAGCATAAACCAAGGTGCGTTAGTGAGTACTGTAAAGTTAATATCTGCAAGGTGTGAGATCTGCTGCGGGTTAAAGAGCTGATCTGACATGCCGTAAACAGTGCTAAATATTAACAAGCTATTAAGCAGTACAGTGATTGCACTGAGCTTATAACGCTGATGCTGCCATATCAGCAGACTTTTATGACGCCACTCATTGAATGTTATCAAAACGAACTCAGCCTAGGTTGTCTATATGATAGTGGTTTAATGTGTAAGCTATATGTAGGTGTAACATATAATTTTAACGAAATAACTTTGTGTAACGATTATAGATTAAATATCTGAATTTGTAGGTTTAGTTGCCTACCTTTATTGAGCGAACCAGAGTAACAGATGTTTGCGTCGTTTAAAATGGAACTGAAAAATTTTAGTGCGGCTAGTTCACGAGACAGAAAAGCTAGCAAGGCGGGTGAGTCAGATACCAATTCTATGATATTTGAGGGCATGTTGATGAACATATACATATTTGATTTAAGGTCGATGTAACCGAGGTGTGGAATGAGTTGGTGTAAAGGTGCTTGCAAAAGTCTCACTATCACTCTAGAGCGTGCTCGATATAGTGAGGGCATTAATAAGTTTGAGAAAAAACATTCTAAGACAAGACACAGTTAATAAAAAAGGCACCTCTCGGTACCTTTTTCTACGACGTTCAATTATCGATACTGACTAGTCGGCAGCGTAGCCGTTGATAGCTAATGTTTGACCATCAAGTTGCGCTGAGCCATCGACCATTGCGAGTCGGTTTTGACTGAACCATTTAACCACTAACGGGTAAATGGCATGCTCTTGTTCATGAACACGTTCAGCTAAAGTATCTGCTGTGTCGTCTTCGTAAACAGGCACTTTAGCTTGTAAGATCACAGGGCCAGCATCAAGCTCTGGCGTCACAAAGTGTACGCTAGCGCCGTGCTCTGAATCTTTAGCATCAATCGCACGTTGATGAGTGTGTAAACCTGTATATTTAGGCAGGAGAGAAGGGTGGATGTTAACCATCTTGCCTTCAAAACGCTGAACGAATTCATCACTTAAAATACGCATAAAGCCAGCCAACACGATGAGGTCGGGTTGGTACTTTTCAATCGCATTTAGTAGCCTTGCGTCATACTCTTGTCTTGTTTCGCCTGTGTGAGCTATCACGCAGCTGGTATCAATCTCATTTTGATGGGCGCGAACCAATCCATAGGCGTCGGGCTTATTACTGATCACACCAATCACGTCGGCTTGCAGATTATCATCACAGCCATCAATAATAGCTTGTAAATTACTGCCATTACCTGAAACTAATACTAAAACGCGACAACTCTGGGGCATTACAGGATCTCCACTTGCTCTTCTTCGCCGTTACGCTTGGCAATGTTTCCGATTAACCATGCGTTCTCGCCTTCTGCTTTTAGCAAATCTAAGGCTGAATCGACTTTATCTGCTGGTAGGGCGATAACCATACCAACGCCGCAGTTGAAGGTGCGGTACATTTCAAATTCAGAAATGTTGCCGTTTTCCATCAACCAGTTAAATACAACAGGCCACTGCCAAGAGTCGCTGTTAACCACTGCTTTACAGTCATCAGGCAATACGCGTGGGATATTTTCCCAGAATCCACCACCTGTAATGTGCGACATTGCATGAACATCATGTTGTTCAAGCAATTTAAGCAGTGATTTTACATAAATTTTAGTCGGCTCTAATAAATGGTCTATTAGTGGCTTACCAGCAAGTTCAAGTTCTGGATCAGCCTTGCTCACTTCTAATACCTTACGGATTAGTGAGAAACCATTTGAATGAGGACCGCTTGAAGCTAGCGCGATAAGAGCGTCACCGTCTTGCACCTTAGTGCCATCGATGATCTCTTCTTTCTCTACAACGCCAACGCAGAATCCTGCTAGGTCGTAGTCATCGCCTTCATACATGCCTGGCATTTCAGCAGTTTCACCGCCGATAAGTGCACAGCCTGATTGGACACAGCCTTCTGCAATACCTTTAACTACTGCTGTAGCAACTTCAACATCAAGTTTGCCCGTTGCATAGTAGTCAAGGAAAAACAGTGGCTCTGCACCTGAAACGATAAGATCGTTTGAACACATGGCGACTAAGTCGATACCGACGTTATCGTGCTTTTTAAAGTCGATAGCAAGACGTAACTTAGTGCCAACACCATCAGTACCAGAAACCAGTACTGGATGCTTATACTTAGTTGGTAGCTCACAAAGTGCACCAAAACCACCTAGATTGCCCATAACTTCTGGACGGCGGGTACGTTTTACTGCTGACTTGATGTTGTTAACTAGTGCATTTCCGGCATCAATATCAACGCCTGCATCTTTATAGCTTAGTGGGGTAGTAGGAGTGCTCACGGAGATCCTCTCGGGTACGGGTATCGATTATTATTGGATTTTACGCGGCGCTATTCTATCAGCTTGTGAGTAGCGTCGAAAGGTAAGTTTTTCAATTAACTTAGCGACAGAGGTCACGATTTACCGCCTTTTTGAAACTTTAAGTTTTCCTATATGAACAAATCTACTAGAATCGATAAAATTTACCGTGACAAATACGTTAGAAAATCAGGAGAACAAGATGAAAGTCGTTGAAGTTAAGCACCCTTTAGTCCGTCATAAAATTGGATTAATGCGCGAAGGTGATATTAGCACTAAGCGTTTTCGCGAATTAGCGGCAGAAGTAGGCAGTCTACTAACATATGAAGCAACGGCTGATTTTGAAACTGAAAAAGTAACGATTGATGGTTGGAATGGTCCAGTTGAAATTGATCAGATTAAAGGTAAGAAGGTTACTGTAGTACCTATTTTACGTGCTGGTCTTGGTATGATGGATGGCGTTCTTGAGCACGTACCAAGTGCACGTATTTCTGTTGTGGGTATTTACCGTGACGAAGAGACACTAGAGCCTGTGCCGTACTTTGAAAAGCTAGCTAGCGACATGCCTTCACGTATTGCGCTTGTTGTTGATCCAATGCTTGCAACTGGTGGCTCGATGATTTCAACAATCGACCTACTAAAAGAGCGCGGCTGTACAGCGATTAAAGCATTAGTTCTTGTTGCTGCGCCTGAAGGTATTGCAGCGCTTGAGAAAGCACATCCAGATATTGAGCTTTATACTGCCTCTATCGATGATTGCCTAAACGAGCAAGGTTATATCTTGCCAGGTCTTGGTGATGCGGGTGATAAGATTTTTGGTACTAAATAAGTATTAATATCGTCACCAGTTAAGATGGTCTGAGTATCACCTAACTAAATCAGCGAACAATAAAAAGGAGCCGAATGGCTCCTTTTTTGTTTTTATCTTTTACTGAGTGCTAAAGTTTTCGTTGAAATTACAGCACCATTGCCGCTACCCAGCCAAACACTAACAATGGAATGTTGTAATGAATAAAGGTTGGAATAACGCTGTCTTTCATATGGTCATGCTGACCATCGGCATTAAGACCTGCTGTTGGGCCTAAGGTTGACTCCGATGCTGGTGAGCCTGCATCACCAAGAGCAGCCGCTGTACCCACAAGGGCAATCGTTGCCTCAATAGAGAAACCAAAACTCATCGCTAAAGGCACATAGATAGCGGCAATAATAGGAATGGTTGAAAACGATGAACCAATTCCCATTGTAATAAGCAAACCAACCAGTAGCATTAGGAATGCAGCTAAGGCTTTATTATCACCAATCGCCGTATTCATAATCTCAACTAAACTAGCAACATCACCAGTCCCCTTAATCACAGCGGCAAAACCAGCAGCAGATATCATGATAAAGCCAATGTTGGCCATCATGCGTACGCCTTGATTGAAGATATCTTGATCTGCGACATGCTTAAGTGCACCAGAAAAACTAAACACGATAAAGCCGACCAAGGCACCAAAAATCATCGAACCTGTATATAGCTGCACAACTAAGGTTGATACAACAGCAATCACAGCAATCACTATATTGCGTTTATTTAGACCCTCTTCTGGTTCAGCAGCTAGAATTTGCTCTTCTTGATATTCGCGAGGCTTACGGTAGCTTATAAAGACGGCTACCAATAAACCAAACACCATTCCGAGTGCAGGAATAATCATGGCAGGAGCCACTTGCTCTCTCACCGCCAGCAGGTTATTGCTATTTAAGTTTGTGAGCAAAATATCGTAGAGAAAGATGCCGCCAAAGCCAACAGGTAATACCATGTAGGTTGTCACTAAACCGAAGGTGAGCACACAGGCTACTAAACGACGGTCCATTTTTAACTTAGACATTACATGCAGTAACGGCGGGATTAAAATAGGAATAAACGCGATGTGGATCGGCAAAATGTTCTGCGAGGCGATAGCCATCGATAGAATCGTTAATAGTAACACCCAACGAACTCGGTTGTTGTTGGTACTATTTTGCTCTTTGCCTAATAAACTAATGACCTTATTTGAAATTAACGTTGTAAGACCTGAATGCGACAAGGCAACGGCAAAAGCACCGAGCAGAGCATAGCTTAAGGCTATTTGTGCGCCTCCACCAAGACCAGTATTAAAAGCTGCGACCGTTTGATGAAGATCCATGCCCCCAACAAGTCCTGCAACGAGTGCTGAGATTGTGAGTGCAATGACGATATTAACTCTAGCTAAGCTGAGGCCTAACATTAGGCATACAGCGATGACAACAGCATTCATAATATGATTAATCTATTTCTTATATTTGAAGTTGCGTCCATTTTTGCCTGTTAACACGCATTATGTCCAGTATCTATGCCGGATATCTTGAATTCAAACGTAGTTGTGAATTAGCTGTAGCTTAATATGCAAACAAAGTGTGAATATCAGCGTTAAATATAAGGTTAAGATGACCGGATAGTACCGAGTTAACGGAATAATCATTTAAAAAAGTGATATTGCTCTCAAATAGCTTGTCTGCAGCAAAACACTGCCTATAATGCCTTTAGATTTAAAACGAAAAGCGTTTTTAGCAATCCATAGATGGAGAAATAAAATGAGCGTATTAGTCGGCCGTCCGGCCCCTGATTTTACTGCTGCTGCAGTACTAGGTAATGGTGAAATTGTTGATACCTTTAACCTATCTGAAGCAATTAAAGGAAAGACTGCCGTAGTATTCTTCTACCCACTAGATTTCACTTTCGTGTGCCCATCAGAGCTAATTGCTTTTGATCACCGCATGGATGAATTCAAGAAGCGTGGCGTTGAAGTAATCGGTGTTTCAATCGATTCTCAGTTCACTCACAACGCATGGCGTAACACGCCAGTAGACAAGGGTGGTATTGGCCAAGTTCAATACACGCTAGTTGCTGACGTTAAGCATGAGATCTGTAAAGCATACGATGTTGAGCATCCAGAAGCGGGTGTTGCATTCCGTGGTTCTTTCCTTATCGACAAAGAAGGTCAAGTTCGCCACCAAGTGGTTAACGATCTACCACTAGGTCGTAACGTTGATGAAATGATCCGTATGGTTGATGCACTTCACTTCCACGAAGAGCACGGTGACGTGTGTCCAGCGGGTTGGGAAAAGGGTGACAAAGGTATGGACGCAAGCCCTGCGGGCGTAGCTTCTTACCTAACAGACAATGCTGATTCACTATAACTTATAACGTTAATTTATAACGAAATTGTAAGTTGTTAAAGCATAAAAAAAGCTGTGATTATCGCAGCTTTTTTTATTTTATCAGAACCATGTTGAGTGGTACTCAGCGCTTCGTATAATGAAACCTTAAGGCTCAACTGTTTCCTGAGGTTCGGCTTCTACTTCTGTTTCATCAGCTATAAAAGGCCAACCACCCAAAGATTTCCAGCGGTTTACGATTAAGCAAAATAGTTCTGCAGTGCGCTCTGTATCATATAAAGCCGAGTGAGCTTCACGATTATCGAAAGCTATCCCTGCCATAGTGCAGGCTTTTGCTAGTACAGTGTGACCAATCGCTAACCCCGCAAGAGCTGCTGTATCAAACGTGGCAAATGGATGAAACGGAGTGCGTTTAAGCGCATTTCGCTCAATTGCTTGGGTTACAAACCCATGGTCGAAGGCTGCATTGTGAGCAACAATAATACTGCGATGGCAACCCGCAGCTTTTTGTGCTTTTTTAACTTCTTTAAAGATCTCTAAGAATGCTTCTTTTTCACTGACCGCACCACGCAGTGGGTTAGTTGGATCAATACCGGTAAATGCTAATGCCTCAGGCTCAAGGTTTGACCCTTCGAATGGCTCAATATTAAAATGTAATGTCTTATCAAGACTGAGAACACCTTCATCGTCCATCTTTAGCATACTGACTGCGATTTCTAATAGCGCATCAGTTTTTGCGTTAAAACCTGCGGTTTCAACATCAATGACCACTGGGAAATACCCTCGAAAGCGGTTTTTCAATAAATTAGGGTCGAAAGCGTCTGTCATTAAAATTTCCCAAAAATGTGCAAGTGGCTATTATGCTGCAAGTGAGGATCACTGTCATGTTCGTTTGCTTGTTTTATAGGCTAAAGAAAGATAAATCTTTGCCGATAGAGAATAGTGATACGAATTTAGAGAGTTAATTTATGCGGCTTTGGGTAATTTTGACATCATTATTGTTACTCCCTTTTTCTGCCAATGCAGATTTAAGGCAATATGTGGCTTCTTTAGAAGAGTCGCAGTGGCGTCTGAGCGGCAATAATCCGGTGATGTGTCGTCTTGAACACGATATCCCCTCTTATGGCAAAGCAGTATTTACCAGTTACGCTGGCAAAGATCATAACTTAAATTTCAGCCTCGATATGTGGGTTAAACCAGAACAAGTGACTCAGGCTAAATTAGTGAGTATGGCGCCAGCTTGGCGTCCTGGCGTATTGTCGAAAGAGATCACTGAGCTAACCTATCAAAAATACTTCAGTGGTGAAGTACCGCGCAATGCTGCTTGGTCAATGCTGGCCGAACTTGAAAGTGGCATGCAGCCGACATTTTACTATGCCGATTGGTATAACGAGTCAAACAAAATAGCGGTAGGACTATCAGCGGTGAATTTTAGACGTCAGTACTCAGAGTTTAAGTCGTGCTTATCTTCTTTATTACCTTATTCATTTGAAGATATTGCATTTACGGTATTAACCTATGAGTCAGGTGGCACCGAACTCACTCGTTATGCCAAGTCACAGATAGCTAGAGTGCAAGAGTATTTAGCTTATGATAAGAATGTAGACTTAGTACTGATTGATGCTTATACCGATAGTTATGGCGGACGCAGTGCTAACCAAAACGTGTCTGAGCAGCGTGCCGATTCTGTGAAAGAGTTGTTTGTCGCTAGCGGCATTCGACAAAGCCGGATCCATACAATGGGGCATGGTGAAAGAAGGCATGTAGCGTCGAATCAAACGATAGATGAACGTTCTCGCAATCGCCGGGTTGTGATTAGAATAAGTAAACCGCTATAACGTCATTGACGTTGGACAATAGCCTAGCTTAATTGCTGGGCTTTTTTATGGACAATATTTGAGGAACAAGGTTGTTTGCGCCAAATTTTGCATAAAAAAAAGCCCGCTTACATGTAAGCGGGCCGCAAAAATAAATCATTGCAATCAACAAATTGAAGGAAGGAAGTCAAGCATAAGAACCAGGGATATAACTTCCGTGGATAACCACCAAAGTTTAAGAGTTCTTTGTTTCCGAATCTGCTAGGCAGACACTTCCTGGAAACGAGACGAATTATAGAGCCAGATATGTAGAGTGACAAACTAGAATAATTAGAGTTACTCATTAGTTTTGCTAATGCTGGTGGTGTGTGCGATTGCTGCTAAAAGGTACGTATAGCAGCAATACTGAGTGATTGGTCACAATTTTCTGTCAGTTTCGCATGATATTTAATTCATCAATGTTGCTAAATTATTAACAATGGAATTGTTCGTGAGCGGTCAATAATGGTTAAACAAACTTTGCGATGTATTTTTTTAGTTTGTATAGTGCGCAGAGAAAAGGGCGTTAAGTAAAAAGATAAAGTCAGACTTTCTAATTAATCAGTCTATTAAAAATAGGCTAATTAAAAGCGAAGTAAAGAAAGCATAACGACAACAACAAAGTCTCATTTTAAAAGAGTCAGTTAATCAGGGATACAAAATGCGAATTCATTCAATTTTAACTAAAAAGCATTTGTTGGCTATAGGTTTAGGGATAGCCATCGTCGGTTGCCAGTCACAACCTACACCAGACAATACAGCTAGTGCCAATACTGCAAACCAAGACAGTGTTGTAGAAACGATCCATGGCGTTCAAGTTGCCGATCCTTATCGGTACTTAGAGGTTGAGTCTGACAGAACCACAAAGTGGGTGAGCGAGCAGCAACAAGCAGGTAAAGAATACCTAGCAAATATTGAAAATAAGCAAGCGATTGTAGATCGTATCACTGAGCTTTGGAATTATGAGAAAATTTCAGCGCCATTCGAAAAAGGCAGTAATACTTTTTATTACCGCAATGATGGATTACAGGCGCAGTCAGTGCTGTATGTCACTGATGCGAATGGTAAGTCTAAGGTTGCGCTCGATCCTAACGCTTTTTCTGACGACGGTACTATTGCATTGTCAGGCGTATCGGTAAGCGATGACGGTAAAACATTAGCCTACGGGGTATCTAAGTCAGGTTCTGATTGGCAGGCATGGCACTTTGTTGATGTTGCCACTGGAAAGAAGCTTACAGATGAGCTTGATTGGATAAAGTTCTCTAGTGCGGTGTGGGATCACGATAACACTGGAGTTTATTATGCACGCTATGATGCGCCTGCGGGCGGTAATGCACTGGCTGATGTGAATTTTAATCAGAAAGTGTACTTTCATAAAATTGGTACGCCGCAAAGTGAAGATACGCTAGTTTACGAAAGACCGCAGAATAAAGATTGGGGTTTTGGTATCGAAGTCTCTGAAAACGGCGATTACCTACTACTGTATATCTCACAAGGTACAGATAGCCGAAATCGCTTTTTCTATAAGTCACTGAAAGAACCTCAAGCGGAAGTTATTGAGCTTATTCCTGACTTAGAGGCTGAATATAGCTTTATCGGTAACGATAAGTCAGTGTTCTATTTCAAAACTGATTACAACGCTCCGAACGGTAAAGTGATTGCCATTGATGTGAATAATAGCGCTAAAGATAATTGGAAGACGATTATTCCTGAACTTAGCGACCCGATTAGCAACATCGCGATTATTAATGACCATATGGTGGTGAGTTACCTGCACGACGTGTTGGGCAAACTGACTATTTACAGCATGAATGGTGATAAGCGCCAAGATGTTATGCTACCGGGTAAAGGTAAAATCGCAGGCCCTTACGGCAAGCGTAGTAAAGATTACTTCTACTATGTTTTCAATAGTTACACCCAGCCTCAAACAACCTACAAGTTTGATTTTAACACTGGGGAGTCAACTGTTTACTCTAAGCCTCAAGTTTCTTTTAACCCGAGTGACTATACCTCTGAGCAGGTTTTTTACACCAGCAAAGACGGTACTAAAGTGCCGATGATGATCTCTTATAAGAACGGGTTGAAAAAAGATGGCCAAAACCCAACTCTGCTGTATGCCTATGGTGGGTTTGCTATCTCGTTGACGCCGCGCTTTAGTCCGGCCAATATTGCATGGATGGATATGGGCGGGGTTTATGCTGTGCCAAACTTGCGAGGTGGGGCAGAATACGGCGAAAGTTGGCACCAGGCGGGTATGTTCGATAAAAAGCAAAACGTATTTGATGACTACTACGCCGCTGCTGAGTACTTGATTGATCAAGATTATACTAATTCTTCTAAGCTAGGCGCTTATGGTCGCAGTAATGGAGGCTTATTGATGGGCGCAACCCTAACGCAGCGCCCAGAGCTATTTGCTGCTGTACTGCCAGCTGTCGGCGTTCTCGATATGCTGCGTTTCCAAAAATTCACCATTGGGTGGGCGTGGACCAGTGAATACGGAAGTGCTGATAATGCTGATCAGTTCCCGGCACTTTATGCTTATTCTCCATATCACAATCTTAAAGAGCAAGCTTATCCAGCCACTATGGTAATGACCGCCGATCATGACGATCGCGTAGTGCCACTTCATAGCTTTAAGTTTGGTGCCTTAATGCAGGACAAGCAGCAAGGCGATGCGCCAGTGATTATGCGCATTGAATCAAAGGCGGGTCATGGCGCAGGTAAACCGACCTCGATGAAGATTGATGAGTTCGCCGATATCTATAGTTTCCTTTGGCATAACTTTGGCCTTCAGGTTCCGGCGCAGATAGGCAAATAAGTCTTTTTATTGTCATTAAAAAGGAAGCTTCGGCTTCCTTTTTTTATTGGGTCACGCTTTGCTGCCTGTTCCGTGTACAGCCGGCTTGGGCGCTTATGCAACAATCGTTTAAGATGATTAACAAAATTTTATGAAGAAGCGCATCGCATATCACATATGGCGATTCACAATTGCATACTGGCTAGGTATAGTAGGCCTCTATTTTATCTCATTGATTGGCGATTATCGTTTATGTTTCGTTGGCCTATTTCGGTTTACTATGAAGATACTGACGCTGGTGGTGTTGTTTACCATTCAAATTACCTAAAGTTTTTTGAACGCGCCCGCACCGAATGGTTACGTGCGATGGGAGTGAAACAAACCGCTTTATTAGAAGATGACATTGCGTTTATCGTTAAACGTGCAGCATTAGATTTTTGTAAAGCCGCGCGTTTTGAACAGAACCTTATTGTAGAAACCAAGGTCATACAACTTAAGAAAGTCTCAATGGTATTTGAGCAACGCTTAATAGACGAGCAAGGTGAAGTATACTGCGAAGCAGAAATCTTAGTCGCTTGTATCGCGCTATCACGAATGAGACCTCGAGCTATTCCCCAAAATATTGCGCAGGAGTTTAAAGTTGGAAGCTGATATTTCTTTTATTGGATTATTTTTACAAGCAAGTCTACTGGTTAAATTTGTTATGTTGACTTTGCTTAGTCTCTCTATCGCCTCGTGGGCGGTCATTATTCAGCGCCGTAAATTACTTACCGCTGCCAAAAACAATGCGCTGAAGTTTGAAGATAAATTTTGGTCAGGTGTCGATCTCAACAAGCTTTATCAAGAGTTATCAGCAAGGCAAGACAGCAATACCGGTCTTGAAACATTGTTTGTTACCGGCTTTAAAGAATATGCTCGTTTAAATAAATTAAATGGTCGAGTGCCCGAAGCTGTGATGGATGGTAGCTACCGTGCGATGCGCGTGTCATTGTCACGAGAATTGGAAAAGCTTGAAACTCACTTACCTTTACTTGCAACCATAGGTTCAACGAGTCCTTATATCGGTCTGTTTGGTACCGTTTGGGGGATCATGAACTCCTTTATCGCACTGGGCGCAGTAGAAAATGCGACGCTTGCTATGGTGGCCCCAGGTATTGCAGAGGCCTTGATTGCTACTGCAATGGGTCTTTTTGCTGCGATTCCAGCCGTTATCGCTTATAACCGCTTCTCGACACAAGTTGAAAAGATTGAAATGTCTTATGCCAACTTTATGGAAGAATTCTCAAGTATTTTGCATCGCCAAGCATACAGTGAGAAGGAACAGGCATAATGCATCAAGGCTACCAAAGGAAGCGCCGTCGCCCTGTTGCTGAAATTAACGTGGTGCCTTATATCGATGTGATGTTGGTACTGTTGATCATCTTTATGGTTACCGCACCAATTGTTACCCAGGGGGTGAAAGTTGATTTACCTCAAGGGCAAGCCGAGTCTCTACCTGCAGACAGTAAACCGCCTGTGGTCGCATCCATTGATGCGATGGGCGAGTATTATTTAGATGTGGGCAGTTCTAGTACTAAAGAGGCGCTAGATTTGGATGAAGTCGCAGTGCGTGTTGGTGCGATTATTCAGCTAGAACCTGAGCGCCCCGTTGTTGTGAAAGCTGATCGTTCAATTCCTTATGAGAAAGTCATTCAATTAATGGTGACGCTACAAGGCGCAGGTGTGCCGTCAGTGGGTTTAATGACAGATTCGCCGGAGGATAAATAAGTGGCGGCAAAATCAGATTTAACCCTTCCAGTTGCTATTTCAGCTGGAATTCATATTGGCGTGATAATTATTCTCATTTTAGGCGTGGATTTTTCAGAAAAGCCTAAAGTGCAGCCTCAAGCGAGTGCGCCGGCGGTTCAGGCTGTGGTTATCGACCAGAAAAGGGTCGCTGAGCATGTTGAGAAGCTAAAAGCTGAAAAGCGTGAGGCCGAGCGTAAAGAAAAGGCGCGCCAAGATGAAGCCGATAGACGTGTGCGTGAAGCACGCAAAGAGCGTGAACGCGAGCAGGCACAAATTAAGCGACTTGAGCAAGAACGTAAGCAAAAAGAGATTGAAACTAAAAATGCAGCTGATGCGGCAAAAGCGGCACAGTTAAAGCAAAAGCAAGAGAATGAACGCGCAGCTAAAGCTGAAGCTGATCGCAAGCAAAAAGAAGCTGAGCGTAAAGCCTCTGAGGAAGCCGCAAAAAAAGCAGCGGATAAACGCAAAGCTGAAGAGGCCGCGGCTAAAAAAGCTGAGGATGAGCGCAAACGTAAAGCTGAAGCCGAGCGTAAGCGCAAAGCGGAAGAACAAGCTAGGCGCGAGCAAGAGCAAATGATGCAAGAAGCATTGGCTGCCGAGCAAGCGGCACTTTCTCAGACTCGTAATAAGCAAGTCATGACTGAGGTGCAGCGTTATACCTCGATGATTAAAGCAACTATTCAGCGCAATTTAGTGGTTGATGAGTCGATGCGAGGAAAGAGTTGCCGAGTCTTCATTCGCTTAGCAAATGATGGTTTTGTTACTGCAAGCCAAACACTCGATGGCGATAGCGTTGTTTGCCGCGCTGCAAAAGCCGCGATTAATAAAGCAGGCAGGTTGCCAGTATCGAATGAGCCTGACGTGTATAACAAGCTAAAAGAAATTAATTTAACAGTTCAACCTGAGTTCAATTAAAGGATCCATATGAAAAATTTGGGAAAATGGTTGCTGACAAGCTTGCTGATCTGCAGCATGCCTGTAAAGGCTGCATTAGATATTGTCATCACCGAAGGCGTTGATGTTGCGAGACCTATCGCCGTCATACCCTTTGTATGGCAGGGCACAGGTCCTATGCCATCACAGATCTCTGATGTTGTGATGTCTGACTTAGCTCGAAGTGGTACTTTCAGCCCAGCCGATGAGCTGAGCTTGCCGCAGCGTGGCATTAGTACTTTGGCACAATTTAATGTGTCAGCCTGGATGGCTCAACCTGCTGAAGCGGTTGTTATGGGGTCGATAAAGCCTTATGGCGCTGATAAGTACTTAGTGAGCTTTGAGTTAATTGACTTAGTAAAAGCGCAGCTTCAGTCAGATTCTATCTCTAAGCAGGATTTAGTGATTGATAGTCGTGAAACCATTATTACAGCGGCGCAGTTCCGTCAATATGGCCACCGAATTAGTGACGTTGTTTATGAAAAACTTACCGGTATTCGTGGTGCATTCTTAACTCGTATCGCCTATGTCGTTGTTAATCACGGAGAGAAGTCACCCTATAAGTTGATGATTAGTGACTATGACGGGTATAACGAACAGATGCTACTGCGCTCTCCAGAACCATTAATGTCACCTTCTTGGTCTCCAGATGGTCAACGTCTTGCGTATGTTAGCTTTGAAAACCGTAAAGCAGAGATCTATGTACAAAACATTTATACTCAGCAGCGGACTAAGGTGACCAGCTTTGATGGTATTAATGGCGCGCCCGTTTTTTCACCTGATGGTAAAAAATTAGCGGTTACGCTTTCAAAAGATGGTCAACCTGAAGTCTATGTGGTAGATATCGCCACTAAAGCCATTAAGCGTATTACTAACCATTATGCGATTGACACTGAGCCATCTTGGTTCCCTGATGGTAAGTCATTACTTATCACCTCTGAGCGAGGCGGTCGTCCTCAGCTATATCGTGTATTCTTAGACTCAGGTAAGATTTCCCGTTTGACCTTCGAAGGCGAGTGGAATCTTGGTGGTTCAATTTCACCTGATGGACGTAGCATTATTTTTGTTAATCGCACCAATGGTAAGTTCAATATTGCCCGTATGGATCTAGAAACTCGCTTTATGCAAGTGTTAACCAGCACGCGATTAGATGAATCACCAAGCGTGGCGCCAAATGGCACCATGGTTATTTACGGAACAACCTACCAAGGTAAGCAGGTATTAGCTGCGGTTTCTATGGACGGACGTTTTAAAGCAAGACTGCCAGTTGGGCAGGGTGAAGTTAAATCACCATCTTGGTCACCATTTCTCTAACTAAAAAGATTAAGGATTTAAAAAATGGATCTGAATAAGCTATTTAAAGCCATGTTAGTCGTACTTCCTATTATGGCTATCAGCGCGTGTAGCTCGACTTCTGAGTCTGAAACAGATGCAACGAGTTCAACAGAGTCATCTTCATCGAGTGAATATGCAAACAATGGTGTAGAAACTGGTGGTGTAGCGCCAGTATTGACTCCTGCAGAGCAGCAACGCCTTAAGTATCAAGAGTTGAGAAAAGAACACATTATCTATTTTGATTTTGACCGTAGTTCAGTTTCTCAGCAGTTTGCGGAAGTGTTAGAGGCTCACGGTGACTACTTGGTTGAACACCCAAATGTTCGAGTGATGATTGAAGGTCATGCAGATGAGCGCGGAACACCAGAATATAACATCGCACTTGGTGAGCGCCGAGCGAAAGCCGTTGCTAAGTACTTACAAGGCATGGGTGTACAACCTAGCCAAATGAGTATTGTAAGTTATGGTGAAGAGAAGCCAATGGATTTCACTCGTAGCGATGAAGGTTTTGCTAAAAACCGTCGCGCTGTGCTTGTTTATTAATATTACAGGCAAAAGGCTTACCCTATGAAACACGCCGTTTTATCAGCGGCAATATTCCTTGTAGTAGGTTCTGCATATGCAGCGCCTGCTCCTGTTGAGGATATTGCTGGTGGCTCTACAGATGATAGAGTAGCTCGTTTAGAACGAGTCATCAAAGCTAAGCAACAAAGCGAATTTCAAATGCAGCAGCGTTTAGAAACTTTGCAGCAGGAAGTATTGGATCTACGAGGTTTGAGTGAACAGCAGTCTTATCAAATAGAACAGATGCTACAAAGGCAGCGTCAGTTATATGAAGATATTGCTAATCTTTCTTCAAAACCCGCCGTGCCAGTTGCCGTTAATACTCCCAACTCTGCATCAACCGTTTCTTCAAGCCTTGGTGAAACAGCGAGCTATGAGCAAGCTGTAAACTTGGTATTGAAAGATAAAAAGTATGAGGCCGCTATTCCGGCTTTCGCTCAATTTATTGAAAGTTACCCAAATTCGAGCTATGCGCCTAATGCAAATTACTGGTTAGGGCAGCTTCTCTATAATAAGAGTGAGTTTGCTGGCGCTGCTAAAGCATTTACGACGGTTGTTGAAAAATACAAAGATTCGGGTAAGCGTGGCGAAAGTTTAGTCAAGCTTGGCATGATTGCAGAGAAAACTGGCGATAAGGCTAAAGCAAAGGCTTACTATCAAAAAGTTACTCAGGAATATGCTAATAGCGCAGCTGCAAGAATTGCTGTGCAGCAACTTTCATCACTTTGATGCTGATTTATTCAGAAAACAATCTCTTAGATTGTTTTTCATGCAAACAGGGTGAAATGGTAAAATTGCACTTGCATGCGAAGATGAAAAAGGTATTATAGGCGCCCTCAGAGCGACACAGTCGTTTGAGGGCATCTTTACCGAGTAAGTAAGTTATTCAAGCTAAGATGTTAGTTATACCAAGGGGGCTGTTAGCTCAGTCGGTAGAGCAGTTGGCTTTTAACCAATTGGTCGAAGGTTCGAATCCTTCACAGCCCACCACTTTTCTACAAGTGATTAAACAAGTAGAGGTAAGTTAGTGAGATATTAGCTCAGTCGATGCTTTTTAATAAGAGTACCGTTGGCTTTACTCTTAACTACCACATTGGTCGAAGGTTCGAATCCTTCACAGCCCACCACTTTTCTGAAAGTGGATTTGCTATAAAGCAGATGAATTCAGAGGCGAAATACCCAAGGGGGCTGTTAGCTCAGTCGGTAGAGCAGTTGGCTTTTAACCAATTGGTCGAAGGTTCGAATCCTTCA
>NZ_JBRILT010000030.1:0-61116 GCF_052977065.1 Shewanella sp. 125m-1 | reverse complement strand
ATACCTTACGACCCAGAATACGAAGCTTACTTAAGTAAGCGGAAACAGGCTAAGCAAGGCAGAAACTCTTGGTTCGAGCCGGTCTTAGCTGCGATGTAGGGTGCTGGGTAACAGAACACGCCTTAGTGGAGGCTTGAGCCGTATGCAGTGAAAGTTGCACGTACGGTTCTTAGGAGGGCGGTACTTGGTAACAAGTGCCGCCTATCCGACAGAAATGATTAGAGTGATCGCGCTAAGGCATGTGTTCACTAAGACTATATTGCTCAGAAGGTTCAACGAACTATTGCTAATGGCAACGGCAGATTTAGACCTCAGTAGCCAGAGTAACTAAGACACTACACTTAAAGCCGCAGTAACACCTAGTTGTTAAATCTAATTTGAAGGCAATGACAAATCAAGGTTGATTTAAGGGTGAGAATCATTAGGATGAAAGCTGAGCTGATCATCTAATAAGTGGTGTTTTAATGCTTCTGGATTGTTGGGGGCTCAATGTTTCACTTTCCCTACAGCAGAAAATTTAGGGGGCCAAATAGGGGCCAAATTTTTAGTTGTAAACACTTATAATGAGTTATCAAAATGCTCATGTAACCGCTGAAACTCCCATTTCATCACTTATTATCACTTATCATAAGTCTAAGTGCTGATGGCATGAAGATGCCGTTCTAGTTTTAAATTGCTGTTTTAATGGTGTATTTACGCCATTGGATTGGAGGCGGCCAACGAATAGTTAGTAGCCAAATCCCAGCGATTAAAAACAAAAAAAGCTCAAGCAATTTGCTTGAGCTTTTTTGTGTCTGGACCTTACTGTCTCAACCAACCATCAGGAATATTCAGTGATTTTATCACTTTTGCCGGTGTACCAGCCGCTAAGCAATTTGGTGGTATTTTATCAACCACTATCGAACCTGCAGCTATGACTGAGTTGTCGCCAATAGAAGAGCCTGCTAGGATCATCGAATTTGCACCTACCCATACATTATTTCCAATGATAACAGGGCCTTTCTTTATCTCTCTGTCAGGCGTTAATTGATGGAAATCAGTATCAAAAATATATGTCATATCGCCTATCTTGGTGTGATGACCTATTTTAATAGATTGAGTCGCGCAAATATTGACCCCGTCATTAAAAAATGAACCATCGCCTATTTCTAAAAAAGCTCCTGCTTGTACTGTAATATTTTGATGTAAGCGAAAAGACCGAAAGCAGCATTGTCTACCAAGGTGCATAGCGCCTTTATTGTGAATATTGGGCCATCCACCACTGAAAGATGGCGTACCATTCATTGTAATCTTCTTTCTTTTACAGAAAAGCTTAATAGAGAGTGCTTTCAGCTTTCGACGAAGACTCATTTTTTTACACATACTTATTTTCCGAATACTTACACTAGATGAGCGAGAGCAGCTCGTGATAATCATGAAGCAATGATTAACAGACGTGTCTACTAGGCATTAGTTATATGAGTTGCATTGATATGGACGATATGGGTGTCAGCAGCTTGGATACTGCAAAAAAGGAGTGTTTTTTACATGAACCTTCAGTGAGTGGCAAGGAGTTATTCTGCAGACTTTGATCTACAATGGCTTTGACTTTACCTCGGCGGTTAAGCACTAAATGGATAAATATTAGTATACAAGGAATATGCATATGGTTTTAATGATTAAACTGGCTTTTCGCTCTGAGGTGTCAGGCTTTAACTGGTAATGCTTATTATTTTAGTCAATATCACTGGCTTTTCGTTTTTTATTGTTCTTTGTTCTTGGTACTGCATTTGGCTTTAGTCTTGCGGGCTCAATAGCAATATGGCAGACTCTTGCCGATAAACTGCCCTTCGATGCGTTGGCCTTGACGCACTTTTCGACTTGGAAAGACAGAGTGAAACAAAAGCTAAAAGGACTGGGGTTTTCCTTAGTCATCTTCATCGTTATTGTCATCTTTAATGCGCTGTTTGGCGCGCCGCCTATTAACTTAAGTGGTATCGAAAAATACAGCGAACGTATCCCAGCTGAAGAGGCTCGAGATCTGGGTTTTATTCTATTTAAGAATAAGCGCTATCCCGAAGCGAGGGCATTTTTTACGCCTTCAGCACAGTTAGGTGATGTCGGTAGTCAGTTATCACTCGCTACACTTTATTTTTACGATTTGACTACAGCTAACAATTACCAGCAGGCGTATCATTGGTTTAGCAAAAATAGCGATAATGCTTTTGCTCAATATTATTTGAGCTTGTTGTATCACTTTGGACATTACGTGCCTCAAAGCCAGATAAAGTCATTATTCTGGATAGAAAAGTCCGCAGCACATTCTTTTCCTGCAGCGCAGCATAATTTGGCTGTCTATTACTATAACCTAGGCGATTTCAGCCAAGCTTACCTTTGGGCACGTTACGCTAGAGGTAATGATTTTTCTCAGGCTCGCAGCCTAGTTAAACAAGCCGCAGAACATTTGACAGCGCAAGAAAAAGCCATTGCTGACCAAACCTATAGAAACAGCAATACTAAGCATCGCTGGGACTCAGAGAACAATAACCAGATTAGTGCACTCTTAGAGCAGGTATTTTAGTGATGAAGATACATTCGATGTCACTGGAGTGCGCCAGTGGTCAAACACAGCAGATGGGCGCGGTGGCAAGCCGTACCACATTAAAGCACCGACTCAAAGAGATACGAGACACTGCTATCTTTGATGAGAGTGTATCTGAAGGCGCTGTAGCCAAAGGTGAGCAAGTTAAAGGCGATAATTCAACTGAAGCGCTGACCATGCCAATGCTGATTGTTCAAGCTGGGGTCAAAGGCAGTGAGATCACCTTCACTTATGATTTTTTGAGTAAAGACGAAGGTTTATTAGCCCTGTATTATACGAGCAATAAAGGTGGGCTTGAGCGTCAAAAGGAGTTTGGCTTTGTCAGTTTTAGCGAGCTTGAGTTGCATCTGCAGCGGCTCTTGAGTGAGAGTGAGGGCAAGTTTGTTGAACACTACTTTCCTAAAAGTTCCCGATTTAGTTTGTTGCTCAAGTATTTGGGGGGCGCCTATATCACAGCAGCTTGTCTGGGCTTATTGTCTTTCATCTTTTTATCTGATGTGATTTGGCATGATGATATTTTTAATTCAGCCTACATTGCTGGGGGCGTGATTTATGCTCTTACGCTGCCCATATTGCTGCTTAAGGCCTTGTCGCAGAAAGGCAGAGAGCGTGCAGAGCAAGTCGGCCAGAGCACGACTAAACAAGTGTTTGGCATATTAGTGGGTAATATAGTCTTGAGCTTTGCACTGGTTGCTGGTGGCTGTAATTTATTGCATGTTATCAACGCCAAGCCTGCAGAGCTAGACATTACTTTTTCTGATAAAAACCAAGATTATTGGGGGAAAAACTGTAAGGGCGGCGTTAACATCGAACACTTCTCAGGGACTGTCTGCTTGGAGGATAGAGCTTATTGGAAGATTATTCATCCTAGTATGAAAGCTGTTGCACTGGGAGAGTCATCGGTTATTGCTTTTAAGGTAAAAGCCATCGAGCTTAAATAGTCGCACTTAAGATCCTTAGGGTATTTATTTAGTCTGCACTTTTCACTTTTTCCTAAGTTATTATTGGCCCTTCAAAACTGTTTCATCAGCGTATCAGACTTGTGATTCAAGTCTTGATGGTTTCCTGATGGATAAGCGCTTATTAGCGATATCAGCTACCTCACACAGTTTAATTTATCTGTTAGAACCGCTACTTTTATTTTAAATCTGCTTTTAATCAATTCAGTTCATGAAAATGCTTCCTATGCATTTCGCCTATGGTTCAAATATCTGCTTTATATATTCAAAGCCAAATAACTAATTGAAAATGTTTAGTTTGTAAGTATATTTGGTTTTTTGTTTAGCGCTCTTTTTTAGCGTAGCATCACTCTGCGATGTTGCGCATTGGTAATCATCTTGTTTGTTTTTGTGTTGTTAATGTTGCTACGTGTATACTGGTATGATAGGTTGACTGCATAATGTTGGGATAGCTAGAGATTAGTTGCACTAGAATTTATCGATTCAAAGGTTAGTTACATCAGAAACAGTTGCACATTGAATTAAAACTATAAAACTCAGAGAGGGAAGTTATGAATACCAATCAAAGGATGTTTTGCCGCAGCGCACTGTCATTATGTATTGCTGGATTATTTAGTTCTGCAGCTATAGCAAATGACGCGGAGCAAGAAAGTAACAACGTTGAACGAATTGCTGTAACGGGTTCAAACATTTTTAACGGTTCCGCTAACGCTTCATCATCATCGCCGATTACTGAAATAGGAAGAGACAGCATTGAAGGAGTGGCGGCAATATCTCTTGGTGATGTATTAAATAAAGTCCCTTCCGTGACTGCATCGATTAATGGTTCAAGTGATAATGTTTCTCTTGGTGGCGCAGGTAGTAACGTTGGTGTTTCGACTACTTCACTTCGTAACTTAGGCACTGCTCGAACC
The DNA here is from genome assembly GCF_052977065.1 of Shewanella sp. 125m-1. Classification (NCBI taxonomy): domain Bacteria; kingdom Pseudomonadati; phylum Pseudomonadota; class Gammaproteobacteria; order Alteromonadales; family Shewanellaceae; genus Shewanella; species Shewanella sp. 125m-1. The sequence goes on along the minus strand of NZ_JBRILT010000030.1, from coordinate 56,662 downwards.
TTAGTATTAGTGAATGGTCGTCGTTATGTCTCAGGAGTTTCTGCAAATACAGGTTATGGTGTTGATTTAAACTCGATCCCGCCAGCGATTATTGAGCGCGTAGATGTACTAACTGGCGGGCAATCTGCTATTTACGGCTCTGATGCCATTGCTGGTGTTATTAATATTATCACTAAACAGAATTACGAAGGTTTGGAAATCAATGCTTTTGCGGCCGATTCTTCTGAAGGGGGAGCAGAGAGACAGAACATTGACTTTACCTATGGTCAGAACTTTGATGAAGGAAATGCATGGGTTTCTGTAGGCTACTCCAATCAAGAGGCTTTAAACTCGTCAGAAAGAGACTTTTCCAGATATGAAATGAGATTTCTTGATACCAATGGTGATGGCATCAGGGACTCTATAGCTAGACGAGATGGCCCTGGTCATGTTGATGGAGCATCACTCGGTTATGGTGATCTAAAAATATTTGGTAATGGGGACCCATTTAATACCAATCAGCCTTTGCTTGACGGCAATTTCCAACCTATGGGCGAATCTGACTGGGATAATCAACATGCTAATCGTACTTTAGTTACCCCGTTCCAACGCTTCAATGTCGCTTCCGGGATGAGTTTCGATGTATCTGAAAATTCAGATTTAAAAGTAGAGCTAAACTACTCACAGACAAAAGCCAGTGTTGATTTAGAAGAAGCGCCAATTGACGTTGTAAACAATATCTTTAGAAAAGGAGATGGTGGTACTACAGGTATCGATGTAGCAACGAGTCCCTTCTTCGTAGGCAGTAGTGCTGGACAGCAGCTTCTTGCTGTCATGGGTGATAATACTTCTCTTGATGGTGTATCGACGAATAGACGTACCTATGAGTTTGGTAATCGAACAACTGAAAATCACCGTGAGACTTTCCGTATTGCAGGTAGCTATAACTATTATTTTGATAATGATTTGGACTGGAAAACGAGTGCTACTTATGGCATCACTTCGCAACAACAGCAAAATAGCGGTGACTTTAGTATCCCTCATATGCAACAGGCTGTGACGATTGAAGACGATGGCAATGGTGGTTATCAGTGTGCCGATGAAATAGCTAGAATTTACGGTTGTTTACCTGTGAATCCATTTGGTACTACTGACAGTTTGGCAGGCCAAGCCGGGATTGTCGGATTTTCTGATGAAGCAATGAAGTATCTTGCTGTTAGCACTGGTCAAACGGGTAAAGTTGAACAATTTGTTATTAACAGTGTTGTATCTGGAGAGTTAGATTTATCTGTTGGTCACGATAATATGGGATTTGCTGCAGGTCTTGAATACCGTAAAGAGTCCGCAGTTGAAAACCCAGATAGTTTTCGTCAGTTAGGCATTACACGCGAAGGCGCGGTGCAACCTATTGACGGTAGTTTTGATGTCGCCGAAGTTTTTGGTGAGCTTTATATTCCAGTTGCTGACTGGCTGAATGTGAGTTTAGCGGGCCGTGTGGGCGACTACTCTACAATCGGTACCACATCAACTTATCGACTCGGTCTAGATGCACCCATTAATGATGTAATTCGTCTTCGTGCTAGTCAATCAAGCTCTGTGCGCGCGCCAAACATTAATGATATCTTTTCTACAGGAACAACCAGTGTCGCTAACCCTACCATTGATGTTTGTAACGGAGCGAGCAGTTCAGGGACGTCGAATAGAGATGTTAACTGTAGTTCTATTTCGGCTATTGCAAACCGAATGGCGACCGATCCAAATGGCGAGTATGTATTGGTTGGCTCAGAAACCAATAATACTTTAGTAATGCAGAGCGGCTCTCCAGATCTTAAAGAGGAGACTGCTGATTCATTGACTTTAGGATTTGTTGTAACGCCGATAGATAATTTATACGTTTCACTCGATTATTATGATATCGAAATTGAAGATGGTATTACCACAATCACTCCCGATATTATGGTTGAGCGTTGTTATGACGCTGACCCATCACAATTTGATGCAAGCTGTGGCGGCAAAGTCGTGCGTGACGTAAAAGACGGTCCAATTCTAAATATTTACTCTACATCAATTAATGCCGATACCATTTCAACTAGCGGTTTAGATCTTGAGATAGGTTACTCGCTTGAAGATTTACACTTAAATTTAATCGCTAACTATCTCGGTGAATATGAAATTGATACACCAGGTGGAAAAATTGATAATTTAGGAAAAACCTTATTCCCTGAGTATCGTTATACGATGAATGCCTCTTATGACATTACTGATGCTTTTAACTTATATGCACAGTTGACTTACCGCTCTGAAACTAAGGGTGTGCTTGGTGAAACGACGCTGTCGGATGATCTAAACACTATGGATGCGGTTTACTATGTTGATCTTAGAGCTAGCTACCAAATAAATGATGCTGTTAATGTTTATCTTGGCTCAAATAACTTATTTGATGAGCAGCCAGATATTCAGGCGACGAGTGCGGCAGTCGGTACCAATACTACGCCTCAAGCTTATGATGTTATTGGTCGTCAAATCTTTGCTGGTGTTAAATTGACATTCTAATAGCTGGGAAAGGCATGCTCTTTTTATAACAATAAATGCCTTGTTGTCGGTGTAATGTCCTAAAACCTAATCAATGTTGATTAGGTTTTATTTTACTTAAAAGTTAAGGAGTCCCGCTTGAAGCCTACTGAGTTATTTTTCCTACTTATGCTATTTGTCGCGCTTGTTTGTGGGCCAGTGTTAGCTGTGGAAAGTCAAACAAAAGTACCTGTTCAGGCCAAGGTGAGTTGGGTAAAAGCGGGGCAACTTCCAGCTCCTAAAGGCTTTAATCAATCTATCGGTATAGCTGGTGCCTATAGTGCATTTGTCGGTAATTACCTTGTGGTTGCTGGTGGGGCTAATTTTCCTAAGGGCCACCCTTTTTTTGATAAGGGGGTTAAGCAGTATTATTCAGATATTTTTGTTTTTGATACCGCAAATAATCAATTTGAGTTAGTAGCTCATGGGCAATTACCCTCCGCAAGAGGTCATGGTGCAGCTGTGGTTGTTGACAATAGTCTGTATCTTGTTGGAGGTAAAAATAACGGCCAAGCCTTCGACTCTATTCTAAAGCTGACACTAGATGATAACTCTCAACCTGTGGTTAATGCTGTTAATCAACTGCCTTTTACTTGGGATTCTGGCGCGGCGGCCTGGCAAGACGACTCACTGTTTTTATTTGCCGGTAAGCATAACGGCGTAGTGAGTAATGCAGTGTGTCAGTTTTCTTTGAAACAGCAAAAATGCATCAATAAAGATAAGATAGCGCCAATCCCGGGGCTTGCGAGAGCCGATTTCCCCTCCATAAAGCATCACAAACAATTTTATGTATTTGGTGGTGCAAATATGCTGGCAGGAAAAGGACGTTATGTTCTAACCGACGCTTATGCGTTTGACTTTGAAGCACTAAGCTGGAGAACACTTACACCGGTTACAGTTAAAGACCAACCCTATTCTGTCGCTGGTGGTGGGGTTGCGGTGATTAATGATGAGCAATTCATTTTACTTGGTGGTGTAAACAGGCAAGTGTTTAACGATGCTATTTTTCAATTGGCGACTAGCTCACAGGATAGGCTATCTAAGTTCAAACAATATTATTTTAGTTTGAATGAGCAAGAGGTTAACTTTAGCCGCCAACAGCTTATTTATGATCTCAATAAAGATAACTGGTCAACTTTAAGTAAGGAGGTGCCTTTTACGGGGGGAGCGGGGCCCCTTGCTATATCGCAAAAAGATAACCAAATATATTGGATTTCTGGCGAGATAAGGCCGGTTATCCGTACCCCTAATGTGTATCAAGCCACTATTGAACCTGTTCAATAAAACTGTCGTCTATTTCATTATCTTGTTTAGTACATTGATATTTATTAGCAGAGCCTGGATCTGAGACTCGCTTATCCCCTCAACTTGCTAAACCAATAATCACTTAAATTAGTTAAAGCTTTCTACAATGGTTTACCTAGTTGCACCTTATTTGAAGGTGTAACTTGTAAGCCGCTTTCCTGTACCCAGCAATATTAACTCCTACGACTATCACTAGCACTACCAATTATCTAGTTATACTATTATACCATAAAGTTCTTGTCCAATTTTTGCACACATGTTTGTATTGGTGGTGTGACAGGTTGATATGTAAAACCGTGGATCAGATATTTGAGTCGCTACTACAGGACTCACTGAGTTCGCGTAAGACTTCAATAAGATAAGAACATGGGTACTTAAGCTGTTTGTAGCGTTAAAGTGGTTCAGGATGTATAGCTTGAGTAAAGAACCTTTAGATTATCAGCCACTTATTGCTGGCTTTGTCATGGATAACACTTAATTTATAAAGGTGACATTATGCTGAGAACAATTAGATTAACAGCGCTATTTATTGCTTTATGCTCCATGGGCTTTAGTAGTGGATATGCGCAAGCAAACACATTGGTCGCAAATTTTGATGCGATGCATGAAACAAGCCCAACGAGCCAAGGTTGGAGTGATTTCCTTTCGGGGCAAGCTACGGGAACAGTAGTGCAAGATTTAAATGCCGCAAGTTGGAAGTCAACGGGAAGCAGCGGCAGAGCGCAATGGAATATGCTTCCAACTACCGAGCTTAATAATGAGGCTAGTCTAAAAGGTTGGCGAATGAGCTGGACTAGTCGCGTTGAGTCTGGCGGCTATATCACTGATTACTACGCAAATGGTGCTTTACGTTTTCTACCAATATTGAGTATTAGTGCGTCGGGAGATTTAGTCGTAAACCTAGTTGGGGGAGGAGAACATACATTAGTTTCAGGAACGGGAGCGGATAGCTATCATCAATACGTGGTTGAGTATGATCCACTTACTCAACTTGCTAGTTTCAGCTTTGATGGAGTGATAATTGATCCTGCTTGGGTTGGTGAGGCCAGCAATCAAAATATGCTTGCATGGGGAAATGGTTCATCAAACATTAATGGTATTGCTTATTATAGAACTGTCGCCTTTGAGACGCTCAGCGAAACAGTACCTGAAGAAGCTAAGATTATTGCAACGTGGGACTCATCTGGGATCACTTTTGATGGCGAAAGCCAATTTATATCGGTTGATACTGAACTTGCATCTGTACAGCAGCTGGCCCGAGGTAGCATATTTACCAAGTTTAAAGCCACGGGGACAACAGCAACTCTTTTTAGTGCTTCCAATTCAGCCGAAGGTTCAAGTGAATTTGCAATACTGATTAATGGTGATGGCACGTTACGGGTGCATGCTCGAGAGAACGGCAGTTTTGTCAATGACTCAAAAACCGTCACCACATTCAATAATAATCAAGAGCACAAAGCACTGATTATGGTGGATGCAAACGGTACCCAAATCTATGTCGATGGCCGGTTAGCATTCAGTGGTAATGCAACTAGCTTTCTTAGCGCCATTGCGGGGTTAGATAGCATGAATATTGGTCGTAACCATGATAGTAATGGTGGCCAATGGTATTTCAGCGGCAGCATAGATGAAACCCGTATTTATGACAATATACTGACGGCAGAGCAAGCTGAGGCTCTCACTCGGTTATCGACTGTGGTGGCGACTTTTGATAGTAACCTCAATACCGATCCCCTCTTGGCTGGCTGGACAAATGATAGTGCGGACTCTGGCGCAGGCAGTTTAGTCAACGAACAAGGTCAAGCTGCTTGGCAGGCTAGTGGTATTAATGGCCGAGCTGAGTGGGAAATACAGCCTAGCGTGCAAGTTAATCGAGATGCGACAACCTTAGGCTGGAAAATGACCACCACGAGTCGAATTGTGTCGGGCAGTGCGATTTCTGATTACTACGCAAATGGTAATAAACGCTTTTTAGCTTTGTTAAGTATCAATGGCAATGGTGACTTAGTCGCAGCGTTGGAGGGAGGCAGTAGTCATACATTAGTGCCGATGACTGGTGCGGATAAGTACCATACCTATGAAGTGATTTACGATGTTGAAACGAGCTTAGCGACGTTTTATTTTGACGGTATTGCAATCGAAACTTGGGCTGGTTCCGCTACCAGTCAGAATGTCATAGTGTGGGGTAATGGCTCTTCTGGCACAAATGGTGTTGCCAATTACCGTTATGTCAACTTTGAGACCTTTGGTAGTGGTCCGGCTATCTTTGAAAGTATTGTTTTTCAAGGAGATCAAGAAGGCGATGATGGTATGAGTCATTATCGAATACCTTCCATGGTCCAATCTGCAGATGGCTCAATACTGGCGTTTATTGAAGGCCGTCCAAGTGGTGGAGATCCTGGGCAAGTGGGTCAGATTAACATCTCTTTAAAACGTTCAATTGATAATGGACGTAGCTGGCTACCTGTGCAGATTATTCATCAAGATCCAGCGTTTGATTATTCAGATCCCCGTCCATTTGTTGATAAATCGACAAATACGGTTTATGTGTTTTATGTGCAGTGGCCAGACTTGTGTGCACAAAATGGTAACTGTGTCGCCCCGGGTGATGCTAACTATTTGTACTATAAAAAAAGTATTGATAATGGACTGACATGGTCCGCCGCAGTCGATGTTACTTCGCAAGTTAAAGATCCGACTTGGCGTTCAATAAACCCAGGTCCAGGGCAAGGGATCCAATTGCAATGGCAGACTTCAGCTCAAGGTGAACACAATGGCAGAATGATTTTTCCAGCCATAGTGCGTGCTGGTAATAGCCTGTTTTATGTTGCGACAGTGTTTAGTGACGACAATGGCTTAACTTGGCATAAAGGTGAGTTTACGCCTGTTTCTGGACCGACCGAAGCTGATATGGTTGAGCTTAATGATGGAACATTATTATTGACCGCTCGCAATGATGGAGGCGCAGCAGGTACTCGTTATCACTTCTTGAGTCATGATGGCGGGATCACATGGACGCAAACAAGTCATGACTTGGCTGTTTCTAAGGTTGATATTGGGCTCACTCGATTTTCAGCGATAAGAGCGGGAAATGCTGAAGATCTTATCATTGCTACTGCGCCCATAGGTACAACATCAGGCCCTAATCGTAATAACTTGGGGATTTGGGTCAGTACAGATGAAGGGACTAATTTTGGCACTCCTTATCAATTAGTTTATGGCATGAGTGCCTATTCTGATGTGGTAAGGCTAAATGACGGCTCTATTGGTGTGATTTATGAGGCGACGGGAAGCACGCTATTGAAGTTTCTAAACTTTGAGCTGAGCAGCCTTGAGCGGCAGTAAGCTGGCTGTTTTACAGTGCTATTCATGGCTATGAAATAGAAACCTAGGCTGTTAGCTATAAGTATGGCTAACAGTCTACATTTCGAGCCGTTAAGCTAAGGCGTCGATTTCATCTGCTATAAGCTGTTTGATAACCGCCCAGTGAGACTCTTGCCAGTCCCCCTTATGGGGTAACATCGAGAAATGATCTGCATTTGGTATGCTAATTTGCTTTATATCTTGGCTTGTTTGGTCTTTATAGCGCTTGAGCTGAGCAATTTTGACACAAGTGTCGAGCTCACCATGCACTAATGTTAGGTTAAGGTGCATTGCGGGTAAGTCGCTTGGGTTGCATGCTTGGTAACGCTCAGGAAAATCTTTTACCGTGCCTCCCATTAGCCTATGTATTTGCTGAGGCTGTTCAAGATCATCGGCTGCGGTTAAATCTAGTATGCCGCTAATAGAAATAACGTTTCGAATAGCAAGTGCTTGTGGGCTGAAGAGGGGACTGCTTGGAGATATCTTCGATCTAGAAGCCGCCCAAGTTGCCAAATGTCCGCCGGCAGAATGCCCGATTAATAGGATCCGCCTTAAGTCCAAACCCTCCTCAAGGCTAATATGTTGAAGCATGTCTATGCCTGCTGCAATATCCTTAAATGTTGCGGGCCATGGCGCTTTGATATTGTCGCCTACACTATCCATGCGACGATATTCTAAGTTCCATATTGCGACATTAAAGCCTTGCAAGTAATCAACAATGGCACTGGTAGCATATGTTTCAAGAGTATGATTATCCTTCCAATAACCACCATGAATCACGATAACAACAGCTGTTAGTTTCTCTTTATGACTCGGTGTATAAAGGTGGGCAAACTGCTGACTATCGTTGCCATAATACACTTTTTTTAGCTGATGCTTATTCATAGTCTTGAACTGGTGTGGTTGATAATCACTCAACGGTATAATAGGTGTACCAAAGGATCAATGTTTAATGAAAGTAAGCCCAAAGTTTACTTTTGCTATCGATGTGGCATCTATTTGGGATAATTGTGTATACATTCATAGCACCACTGGTATGATAGCTAGATAGGTATAAAACTTGTTAGGTGCTAAAGGAACTTCGAATGCCAATTACTATTAAACGTCCTGTTGAACGAAAAAAACTTTCAGAAACCGTTGAAGAAGAATTGGAACAGATGATACGCCAAGGTGAAATAGCCGAAGGTGAAGCGCTGCCGTCTGAAAGAGAGTTAATGGCGGCATTTGGAGTGGGCAGGCCTTCAATTCGCGATGCCTTGTCAGCACTTGCACGCAAAGGCTTAGTTAAAATTAGCAGCGGTGAACGAACTCGTGTGAGTAGACCTTCTCCTGAAACCATTATTTCTGAGCTATCTGGAATGTCAAAAGACTTTCTATCGCAGCCTAACGGATTGCAATATTTTGATCAGCTAAGAAGCTTCTTTGAATCGAGCTTAGTGCGCCATGCGGCTGAGTTTGCAACAAGTGAACAAATTGAAGAGTTAGAAAAAGCGGTCGCATTAAATGGCAAAGCAATAGATAACGAAAGCCAATTTAAAAAAACCGATATCTATTTTCACCATGTCATAGCATCAATACCTGGTAATCCCATTTTTTTGGCCATTCACCAAGCGCTAGTTGATTGGGTTATTGATGCTAGACCGGCTAAAACCAACGTTAAAGAGTTAAACGCTAAAAGCCATCAAGACCATGTCGATATTTTAGAATGCATTAAAAATCGTGATGTAGAGGGAGCGGATAAAAAGTTAACTCAACACATACAATATGTATTTGATAAGTATTACGATTAGTAGAGAAATATTTTCATGCTCAAGCAGTCTTTTCAGTAAAGGCTGCTTATCTATTTTTGAGCTTAATTAAAACATGAATTATTCATTCTAAGGGCTATCTTACGATAGCCCTTTTTTATTGCGCGCAGTTTGAGCGCTTTTGAAAATCGAAGCGCGAGGTTGCTTTAGTGTTAAATTAATTGTTGTTTTTTGTGGCCCTGATGTTTCCATGGTGGTATAACAGGTATACAGCTAACCACTAATATTTGAAACATATGACCAACAAACTAATAAAGTTAGCATTCTGTTTGATGTTAATGATGCCGCTACTTGCCGTCGCTGAAACGTTTGTCAGCTGGCAAAAGATCGAGACGGAGCTCTCTGGACCATTTCGTTTAGGTGCTGGTGCGTTCATAGGTGAGCAAGGTGAGCATGTTATTATCTCCTCTGGGTTGGAGTTTGAGCCGTTCACTCAATCGTTCACTCAAGAGCAACCATTAATCGTTGAAAACATGCTGCTAACCGCTAAGCAATCTCAGCTTGTTTATATTGTTACCGCCGATAGTGCAGTGGTACCGACTTCTTTATCGGCGAACGATGGCAATAGAGCCTATGCGGCTACTGCTCCTTTTGCTGGGGGGACACTTGTTATTGGTGGCATTAATGCGCAGCAAGCATCGAATCGAGTCAATCTACTGGTATGGCAACAGAGCGCTTCTGTATTAGAGAGTTTTTTATTACCGCCACTCCCCGTCGCCGTAAAATCGCCATCAGCTGTCATTGTCGAAAACACTGTGTATGTATTAACGGGGATGGATGCAAATAACCAGTTTTTCGCTTTGGATTTGAGCGCGTTAACAGCAGGTAAAAATTTGCTTTCAAACAATCAATTTGATTTTGAACGCTTCGCAGCCAAGAGCGCTTGGCGCGCTTTACCTGCATTACCAAGTGAAAGTACCACTTATCAAAATGGTGTGCAGTTAGCGGTTCAAAATGATGGCAGTGGTGAAAAAATATATGCGATAGGGGGCTATCGTCTATTAAACCAAGAGCCGAATTCAAGCCATATTCCTCTGCCCTTAACGGCTTTTTGGAAGTTTAATCCAGCCATTGAAACTCTCGCTAATCAATGGCAAAAACTCGGCGACATTTCAGAGACGAATAATGACTTTAATCAGCAAGTAAATAGCCTGGCAACATTCGGCCATTCACACATACTCGCCTTTACCGATAAGGGCGATACTTTAGCATTTAATGCGATAACTAATAGTTGGACGCAATATTTAACGGCGAATGATAATCGCAATACTCCAGCCGATTTTAGTGGCGGGATCACTGAAAGCACCATGACTGCAAACGGTTATGTTTATGCACTAAGCCCTAGTCTTGATAACCGCTCTGCATCTACATTATGGCAAGCATCATTAAAGCGACCAGCTAAGGATTTTGGTTGGATCAACATGACGGTACTAGTGACATATTTAGTATTTGTCGTTTTGGTTGGCTTGTTCTTCGTTTTCAAAAATAGAACCACTAATGATTATTTTCGTGGTGGTCAATCGATTCCTTGGTGGGCCGCTGCTTGCTCAATTTATGCCACCATGTTGAGTTCGTTAACTTACGTTGCGTTACCCGCGGTGGTTTTTCAGAGCAACTGGCTATTGTTATTGGGGATCTGGATGATCATTGCTGTCGCCCCTATTGCGATTTATGTTGCTATGCCGTTTTTCCGTCAGATTGATGCAACGAGCGCCTACGAATACCTTTCAAAACGCTTCAATATGAGCGTCAGATTATTTGCTAGTGGTTTATTTACGCTATTCCATGTAGGACGCATGGGTATTGTTATGGCACTTACTGCATTAGCTTTGTCTGCTGTTACGCCGTTATCTCCGAGTGAGAGCGTATTGATAATGGGAGTTCTTTGTCTCATCTATTGCACTATGGGTGGAATTGAGGCAGTGATTTGGACTGATACCTTACAAACCATAGTGTTACTTATTGGTGCAGTGCTGTGCTTTATCGTCATCATTGCAGGGTTAGACGGAGGTATGGCTGAGTTTATTAGTATTGGTCTTACGGATAATAAATTTACCATGGTGGATGTTGATTTTAGCCTCGATAGCATAACTACCTTGTCTATTTGGGTCGTTGTAATTGGTGGTATTGGCCAAAATCTATCAAGTTATACGGCAGATCAAGCCGTAGTGCAGCGTTACATGGTGACTAAGAACCCGAAAGAAGCCAGTCGTTCTATCTGGGCAAATGCCATTATTGCCGCGCCTGCAGCGCTATTGTTTTTCTGTATTGGTACTGGGCTGTATGCGTTTTACCAAACCCATCCTGAGAAGTTAGATCCTACAATTCAAATAGATCAAATATTCCCAACCTTTATTGCAACAGAGCTGCCCGTGGGGCTAGCAGGCTTGATTGTGGCCGGGATATTCGCCGCCGCACAATCTACCGTGTCAACTAGCATGAACTCCATTGCCACGACTCTTGTGACAGACTTTATACGCCCCTTTAATTTAGTAAAAACAGAACAAGGCTATATGAGCGCCGCACGTTGGCTGACGTTCATTATGGGCGTATTGGGAACCTTAGCGGGCCTTATCTTTATTGACCCTGAAATTCGCTCCTTAATGGAGGCGTATTTTAAGGTCATTGGCATGTTTATGGGGGCGTTAGGAGGTTTATTTGTACTAGGGACATTGACTAAAAAAGCCAACTCATTTGGCGCGATAGTCGGAATTTTAGCTGGCGTTGCAACCATGGTTTCAGCTTGGCAGTTGGGATGGGCGAATGGTTACTTGTACGCCACGATAGGAATAGTGTCTTGTTTAGTGTTTGGCTACGTTGCCAGCTTACTGACACAAAACACGAAAGCAGCGAATAAAGACTTAACTGGATTAACACTTTACACAATGGACTCAGTCGCCATCAAACCATCGTAAACATCAGGCTTTAACAAGGGGATATGTCAGTGGTAAATAGAGAGTTAGAAAAGCAATTATTATTGTCGATGAAGCACTCTTTGATTGTTTCTTGTCAGCCAGTAGATGATGGTCCGATGGACAAGGTTGAGCACGTTGTGGCTATGGCGCTGGCTGCCGTGAATGGTGGAGCCAAAGGGTTAAGAATCGAAGGTGTCGAGAATGTACGGGCGGTGGCCAAGGTAAGCCCTGTGCCAATTGTCGGTATTATAAAAAGAGATTTAGCTGATAGCGCTGTGCGTATCACGCCATATGTTGATGATGTCAATGCGTTAGCAAAGGCTGGCGCAAGTATTATTGCATTTGATGGAACAGACAGGAGCCGCCCTGCATCAATGTTACAGCTATTAGAGGCAATCCACATGGCAGGTTGTGTTGCTATGGCAGATTGTGCTGATTATGAGGTTGGCTTAATGCTGGCTCAACATGGCTGCACTTTTATTGGCAGTACATTGTCTGGTTACACCGATAACTCAGCCCCTCCTTTTGAGCCTGATTATAACTTGGTGAGCCGCTGGGTAAGTCAGGGGCTGAATGTAATTGCAGAAGGGCGTTATAACTCTCCTGAGCGGGCAGCATGTGCCATAGAGCTTGGTGCGTTTTCCGTTACTGTTGGATCAGCTATTACACGTGTGGAACACATTACTCAGTGGTTTGTGGCTGGCGTTGAAGCGGGCGGTAATACCAGTGTACTGGCAAGTGAAAATGCCCAAGACGGTATAGGAGCCTTGGCTACATGATTATCGCAATTGATGTTGGCGGCACCAAGATATCGGCTGCGTTAATCAAGGGGACTAAAGTCATTGAACTCAGGAAAGTTGATTCAATTATCCATCAAGACTTAGCTAACCTTGCAAGTTACCTTGTTAACTTATGTGAAGGTTGGGCAGAGCAGGCATTTACGATTGCGGTAGCCTGTACTGGGCTTGTGGGAGCAGAGCGAGTTAACTTTTTATCTGCAAACGATTCGCTACCGCTAAAGCAGCAACTTGAAATAGGCTTTGGTTTACCTGTTGTTATGTTAAACGATGCTGCCGCTGCAGCCTGGGCTGAATATACCTTAAGGCCTGATAGGTCAGACAATACTTTGGCCTACATTACCGTTTCAACCGGTGTGGGTGGTGGCATTGTTCAAAATGGCAAGTTAGTGATGGCTGATGATGGATTTTGTGCGCACATTGGGCATATGTCAGTGAGTCGGTCAGGTTTGCCTGCAATAGAGTGTCATTGTGGCAGGTTTAACTGTGTCGAGGCCCTATCTTCAGGGACGGCTATCGCTAATCAAGCGTCAACTATTTTAAATAAAGGTGTTAGCTGCAAAACCGTTTTTAATGAGCATTTATCCCATCCAGAAATAGCCCAGTTACTAGAGCAGGCAACTGATACCATTGTTGAGCTTATCGCTAACATTAGAGCCTTAACAGGAACGCGTATCGTGGTGTTAGGCGGCAGTGTCGGCTCTACAAACTTATTTCAAGAGCGAATAAAAACCAAATTAAAGGCACTTCCTAAAATCTACCACGTCGAACTCGTTGCCCCTGTCTCTGGAGAGCATGCCGACCTTATTGGTGCAGCTTTGTATGCCGGTTCGGTAATTGGTTGTGATTAATAGATGCCAGTGTTTTACCTTTTGATATTGTGATTAATGATGCCAGTGTTTTACCTTGATATTGTGATTAATGGATGCCTGTGTTTTACCTTGATATTGGAATTGATATGCAAGTAATTATTTTAGATACCCCAGAGCAAGTTGCCGAAAAGTCAGCGCAATGGGTAACAGAAGTCATTAAACAAAAGCCTGCGGCAGTTTTAGGTTTAGCTACCGGAAGCACGCCAATTAGTCTATATGAGCTTCTGGTGGAGCAATATCGACATGGCGACTTAAGCTTTGCCGATATCACCACATTTAATCTTGATGAGTACCACAATATTGCGGCTGAGAATCCTCAAAGTTACCGTACTTTTATGCAAAAGCATTTATTTGATCATGTTGATATTGCGCCTAGTCGGACGTATTTACCTACATGTAGCTCAGAGCAAAATCCTCGCCTCCAAGGCCAGGCGTATGAGCAAAAGATAAAAGATAAAGGTGGAATAGATCTGCAAATATTGGGCATAGGTGCAAATGGTCATATAGGTTTTAACGAGCCAACATCGAGTCTGTCATCACGCACCAGAATAAAAACTTTAACCAAGCAAACGTTAACAGATAACAGCCGTTTATTTGGTCAAGGTGAATTTCAACCAACAATGGCTATGACTATGGGGATTGCCACTATTTTAGAAGCTAGTTATGTGTTGTTGATGGCTACAGGAAAAAATAAAGCGTCGGCAGTGAAGCAAATGATCACCGGACCATTAAATGCCATGTGTCCCGCATCAGCGCTACAGTTACATCAGCATGCGGTTATTCTTATCGATAAGGCCGCCGCTAGCGAGCTAACTGAACAAGATTACTTTTTGTGGGCCGATAAAGAGCAGCAAAAAGTGACTGATAGTCACGGACTATTAACAATGTGCTAGCTTGTGTGCGGCAGTTAATTTGAGTGCTTCTTTATAAAGCCATATTGTTTAATATGGCTTTTTTTATTGCCGCAAAATAAGAATAATCAATCGAAAGAGAGTCAACTCTATGAGTTTAAAGAGGGGGGGGATAAATCAATTTTAAATTGAGTCGGTATAGATAAAGAAAAACCATCATCAAGATGATGATGGTTTGATATATAGTGCATTAAATGCGACCTCACTATAAAACACTTAAAATATCGGCAAAATATTGGTGTTTTGCTATATATCGAAAGTCTAAGGAAATCTAGGTGTTAACGAGTTCGGCTTACTATTACTTATTGGGTTGGCCAAATGGGGTGGTTAAAGCTACCGACTTGGCCTTTAAACATAAATATAAGTAAGAAATAAGCGATAGCATCAGCATCATAGCGTTATGAAGCTGTATGCTCCATAAAGCCGGCGGCTTTCATTTGCACGATGACCTCCTCTTTTTCTTGTGGTGATAGAGCTCTAATTGGCAAGCGAGGATCGCCAACATCAATCCCATGTAGTTGCATTGCCGCTTTCCCTGCCGCGACTCCGCCATATTGCACAAGAGGTCGAATAAGGCCAATAACCTTATTCATTAAGTGAGTGACAGTTTGTTGCTCTCCTTTGTTAAACGCATCAATTATGTCCAAATACAGCGAGGCTGCGTAATTATAAGTACTACCAACAGCGCCGATAGCGCCTACTGCGAGCCCGCCTGGCAGTGACTCATCGACACCAAATGGAATATCGAATTTACCATTGGCTACTCGCTTACAGCGCTGAAACTCATATAAGTCGACATGGTTAAATTTTATACCTGCAAGGTTATCAATGACTTTATCTGCTTTGATAAGAAACTGTTCCATATCAAACATGACATTCGACATTCCTGAGTGGTAGTAATAAAAAGCTTTACTTGGCGCCGCGGCCGCGACGGTTGCGCAGTATTTGACAAGGCAATCGACTGAACTGGGTTTAAAAAAGCAAGGTGCAATAACGGATGTTGCAAATACATCAAGAGTGTCGGCGTGCTTAGTTAGCTCTAGCGTGTCAACAATGGATAGGGCACCAGTATGAACTGTAATACTTAGTTTACCTTGTGCGGCATTAACCCAGCGCTCTGCTACCGCTTTTCGCTCATTGACGGAGCAATTGAGGCCTTCGCCTGTTGTGCCGCAAATATAAACACCTTTAACATTTTGTTTGATGAGCAGTGCGGCAATTTGATCGATAACAGGCAGATTAACATCACCATTAATATCAAATGGAGTATGCGGTGCTGCGATTAATCCAGTTAGTTTTTTCATGGTAATCCTTTATTTAAATTAAAATATTTGTTTGCCATCAATCCATGTTTGGTTTACGTGTAAACTTGTTTGGTTACTCTTTTCAAGTACGGTGAAGTCTGCATTAGCGCCTATTGCAAGTAATTGCGTGGCTGTATTAATGCCGAGAAAGTCTGCTGGATACACACTTGCCATTCTTAGAGACTCTTCTAGTGAAATATCTAGCATAGTTTGGGCGTTGTTGACCGCCGTTATCATATCTAATGCAGAGCCTGCTAATTGACCGGTTTGGCTGGTTAACTTATTAGTGCTGAGTTGTATTTGATGACCATCAAACTCAAATGTTTGTTGGTTGCTACCAATGGTAGACATTGCATCAGTCACTAACATCATTTTTCCATTGCTTTTAACTTTGGTAGCAAGCTTTGCCGTTGCAGGGTGCACGTGATGGCCGTCTAAGATAAGGCCACACCAGCTATTCTTATCAAGAAGTGCAGCGCCTAGCATATTGGGGTCTCGGGATGTGAGTGGCGACATTGCATTAAATAGATGAGTAAACCCGATTGCGCCAGTATCGAGCGCTGTTTGAGTGAGTTCAAAGCTCGCATTGGAGTGGCCTAAACATACTTTAACATTGTGTGCTATTAGCGATTTTACTTGCTCTGTTGTCACACACTCTGGTGCGATGGTGACCACTTTTATACCTAGGTCGTTACGGCAATACACTGCCATTTCTTGATCACTTAGGGCCCTTATGTGCTGGCTATTGTGGATCCCTTTTTTGGGCTCGCTGATATGAGGTCCTTCAAAGTGAACACCTATAACGCCTGGAAGCCGTTTTTTAATGGCGTCAGCGATAGTATTTGCGGCATTGTTTAATGTGGTTAAATCACTGGTAATTAGCGTTGGAAGTAACCCAGTGGTGCCATAACGACTGTGGGCATGCACCATAGCTTCGAGAGCCGTTAAGTGAGTTTGCTGATTAAACAAATAGCCGCCACCACCATTAACTTGAACGTCAATAAATCCTGGGGTTAATAATCCTGAAATTTTGAATTCTTTTGCGTTGTTTACGCTATCAAAAGCAATCACTTTACCATCTTGGAAAGTGATTGGCTGATCTTCCAAGATCTCTCTACCATTAAATACTTGCTCGGCTATCACTGTCGTAATCATGATTTATTAGGCTCTATTGCTGAAGACAATCCCACTTGATGCGGTTCTATGATCCGGCGCTGAGTGAGTGTAAGGTTAGCCAGTTGCGCTACCTGTCATAACAGGTATCTCGTCAACCTGTTATACCAATGTACCAGTTGTTTGTTTTTTGTCAAAGAAAAGTTTCGTGTTGATGTGGCTTATGCTTGTTGGGGAGTGAATTGCGCACGAGTCTATTTTGGATTGATGTTATCTCTGTGAGGGTCAAACCCGCAGGCTGATTAGTTAAACTAGATATTGATGTGCAAGCTGTGATGCTATTGAGGCATAGCAGTACTAGCTATGCAAACGAATGTCCATAAACAAAATTGCATCTATACTTACATGGTGGTGTAATAGGTATACCTGTTAGGTTTTTATTATGATAAGGAAAACGATTGATGGAATATATTGTTGGCGCATATGCTACTGCTCCTTCGGCTGCAGGTTGGGAGCCTGAGCTTGAGACACAGTATTATCAACATTTAAAGTCCGAAGAAAACATTATTGGTATTGAACATCCTTTTGTCGGTAAGTTACATCCTTATGATGATGAATGGTTTTTAAGTAATGTCAGTAAGGACTGGCAGTTTGTATTTACCTCTATTCCAGGAGTGATGGGACAGTTAGCGAGTAATCCCCACTTCGGTATAGCGTCAACAAATGAAGCCGGTAGACAAGCCGCATTAGTTTTTTATCAGCAGGCTCAACAAGCGATTATTACATTAAATAATCATCTTGGACGGGAGGCGGTAAGTTTTCTTAAGATTCATACGGCTCCCAAAATATCAAAAAATTCAACATCGTCTGTTACAGCCTTACAATATTCATTAGAGACAATGTTGTCGTGGGATTGGCACGGAGCAAAACTGGTTATTGAGCATTGTGATGCCTATATAGAAGGCCAAGATGCAGAAAAAGGATTTATGCGTTTAGAAGATGAGATCTCGGCTGCACAATACGTTAATAGTAAACTACAGAGTGACCTAGGTATTAGTATTAATTGGGGGCGTTCGGCAATTGAGGCTCGCAGTACTAACGGACCTTTACAGCACATTGAATTGGCTAAGCAGAGCGGATTACTGAAAGGCATTATATTTTCTGGAGCCAGTGATATTGAAGGGCCGTATGGCAAGTGGAAGGATACCCACATGCCTCCTGCTAAAGATCTCTATATTCCAAGTTATGCCGAAGGTTCATTATTGACCTTTAAAGAGATCGCAAATTCATTGCAGGCGTGTCAACCGCACAGCTTGAGCTTTATCGGCGGTAAAATTTCTTTGCAACCAAACCGAGCCGATGTTGAGCAACGTGTTTCATATATAAAAAGTTTACTGACCTTGTTGGATCATGCTTTAGAACCAAATGGAACGTCAGTTTCTTAAAATGGGACTAGGAGCTGTTAGATTTCTAATTAAAGTTAAGTGTTTTTAACGGCAAATTTAGCCGTGAAGCGGTGGGGATTTTAGAGAGTATGTCTGGTTTTATTTAACGTGAAATCACGCTCAAATTCAGGCTTTCTATGTTAACATCCCCAACCAATCTATTTAGCAAAGCTTTTTCCTTTGGCTATTTAATTCAATTTTAGAGGTGTGCAGCACCTTGTTATGCGGAACGTTAAATGAAATTTAGTCCACTCGTTGATGAGCTCATTCAGTCACTTCGTTGTTTACCTGGTGTTGGCCCTAAATCAGCCCAAAGAATGGCGTTTCAGCTGTTAGAGCGTGACCGTAAAGCGGGATCTAAACTTGCTGACTCGCTAGCTAAAGCGATGTCAGATGTCGGACATTGTCAGTCATGTCGTACTTTCACCGAGGAAACTTACTGCCCAATTTGTGTCAGTACAAAGCGTGGTCATTCAGATGTGATTTGCGTAGTTGAAACTCCTGCGGATGTGTTGGCAATTGAGGCTGGCGGTCATTTTTCTGGGCGATACTTTGTCTTATTAGGGCACTTATCTCCGCTTGACGGTGTTGGCCCTGAAGAGTTAGGGCTGGCGCTACTTGAGCAGCATTTAGCGTCAGGTGATATCAATGAGCTTATTTTAGCGACCAATCCCACTGTTGAAGGTGACGCCACTGCGCACTATATCGCCGATATGGCAAAGCGTCACCAACTAACCGTTAGCCGAATTGCCCATGGTGTACCCGTCGGCGGTGAGCTGGAGTATGTTGATAGCACCACGTTAGCGCTTTCTTTTAACGGACGTTTACCGATTTAATGTTTGTGTGCTTTGCATGATGAAGTGCATATAAAAAACGCAATTAAACCCAGTCAACGCATTGTCGCAGACTGGGTTTTTTTTGTGCAATTAAAACCAATGCAGCATTTCTCCCTTGAAAAGCCATTTTATAGCCCCATCTTATTTGTAAGCTTTATTTAAACTGATTTTTAAAGGGAACATTTCATGTCACAACAAGAGACGCACGGCTTTCAAACTGAAGTCAAACAACTACTGCATTTGATGATCCACTCTTTGTACTCGAATAAAGAGATCTTTTTGCGTGAGTTGGTATCTAACGCGGCAGACGCGGCAGATAAGCTACGCTATGAAGCCCTTACAAACGATGATCTTTATGGCGGTGATGGCGAACTACGGGTTCGCATTAGCACCGATAAAGAGAAAGGTACCGTAACGATTGAAGATAACGGTATTGGTATGACGCGCGATGGTGTGATTGAACACTTAGGCACAATCGCCAAGTCAGGCACCGCAGATTTTTTCAAAAACCTTTCAGGTGACGAATCAAAAGATTCACAGTTAATTGGTCAGTTTGGTGTTGGTTTCTACTCAGCTTTTATTGTTGCAGATCGCGTAACTGTTCGCACTCGCGCTGCAGGTCATAGCGTTGATGAAGCGGTACTTTGGGAGTCTGCGGGTGAAGGTGACTTTACCGTTGAGACTATCTCTAAGCAAAACCGTGGTACTGAAATCACATTACATCTGCGTGCAGATGAGCAAGAGTTTGCTGATGACCATCGCCTACGTTCAATCATCACTAAGTACTCAGATCATATCTCTGTACCGGTAGAGATGTATGAAGAAGGCACGCCTGCGGTTGAAGCAACAGAAGAGGGCGCTGAAGCAACGCCAGCAGTTGAAGGTAGCTGGAAGCCTATCAACAAAGCGACAGCACTTTGGACTCGTAACAAGAGCGATGTGTCAGAGGAAGAGTACAAAGAGTTTTACAAATACCTTTCTCATGATTTTGCTGACCCATTACTTTGGAGTCACAACCGTGTAGAAGGTAAGCAAGAATACACGAGTTTACTTTATGTTCCGGCTAAAGCGCCTTGGGATATGTGGAATCGCGATCGTAAACATGGTCTAAAGCTGTTTGTGCAACGTGTATTTGTGATGGACGATGCAGAGCAGTTTATGCCAAGTTACTTACGTTTTGTGCAGGGCCTTATCGACTCAAACGACTTACCTCTGAACGTATCTCGTGAGATTTTACAAGATAATAAAGTCACCACGGCACTGCGCACTGCTGTAACTAAGCGTGTACTGGGCATGCTTGAAAAGCTTGCTAAGAATGATGCTGAAAAATATCAGTCTTTTTGGACCGAATTTGGCCAAGTGCTAAAAGAAGGCCCAGCTGAAGATTTTGCTAACAAAGAACGTATCGCTGGCCTATTACGTTTTGCATCGACGCATACCGGTGAAGCGACTGCCAATGTATCACTGGCAGATTATGTTGAACGTATGAAAGAAGGTCAGTCTAAGATCTATTTCATTGTCGCCGACAGCTATGAAGCTGCTGCAAACAGCCCACACCTTGAATTACTGCGTAAGAAGGGCATCGAAGTGCTGTTGATGTCAGAGCGTATCGATGAGTGGTTGATTAATCACTTAACTGAATTTGACGGTAAGAAGTTACATTCAGTTACACGTGGTGATCTTGAACTGGGTGAGCTTGAAGATGCGGGTGAGAAAGAAGCACAAGAGAAACTTGAAACTGAGTCAGAAGGCTTAGTTAAGCGCGTTAAAGACAGCTTAGGTGATAAAGTGTCTGCGGTTAAAGTGACGACCCGCCTAACTGATACTCCTGCATGTGTGGTTGCTGGTGAAGGTGAGATGTCGACGCAGATGATCAAGTTGATGCAAGCAGCTGGTCAAGATGTACCAGAGCCTAAGCCGACATTTGAGCTAAACCCTGAGCACCCGCTGGTTGCCCGTTTAAACGACGAGCAAGATGAGCAGTTATTTGCTCAGTGGTCTGAGCTATTACTACAGCAAGCATTGTTATCTGAAAAAGGTAGCCTTGCTGACCCATCAGCATTCATTAAGTTAATGAACCAAATGCTATTAGCTAGCGTTAAATAATCAACAGCTATGATTAAAGAGGCAGTTATACTAATTGGTATTACTGCCTCTTTTTATGGTCACTCGCTAAAAGCGAAGGAAAAGTTATGCAATCGATTCTAGAGCTGACGAAAGAAAATATACAGCAAGTGGTCGACGCTTCGATGGAGAAGGTCGTGGTGATGGCATTTTGGGCGAGTCAAAGCCCTGAAAGTTTAAGCCTAATGCAAACCCTTGAAGGTATCGCACAGCAACAAAATGGCCGTTTTGTATTAGCCAAGATTAACTGTGAGACGGAAATGGAAATTGCCAATTATTTCCAGATCCAAAGCTTGCCCACCACCCTAGTATTACACGAAGGAAAGCCGGTAGATGGCTTTGCAGGTGTGCAAGAAGCGCCGCAAATCGTGGAGATGCTTGATAAACATTTACCTGCCGAGTGGCAGTTAAAACTTAACCAAGCGCGAGTATTTTTAGCAGAAAACAATGCGATTGCTGCTTTGCCACTGTTAAAAGATGCCTATAACGAAAACCAGCTCGCTGAAATCGCTTTAGCATTAGCCGATGTGTACTTGTCATTAGGCGTACTTGACGATGCAAAAGGCCTGCTCGACTCTGTGGGTCTTGCGGACCAAGACAGTTATTATCAAAGCCTTAAGGCAAAGCTTGCGTTAGCGTTAGATGCTGCTGATACACCAGAGATCAGAAATTTACAGCAAGCAGTAGACAGCACGCCAGATGATTTAAGCTTAGTGTTAGATTTGGCCAAAGCGCTGCATCAAGCAGGGCGTAACGATGAAGCTTTGCCTTTGTTGTTTACACCACTACAGAAAGATCTTGCGGCACTAGATGGCAAGGTAAAAGCATTGTTTCTAGAGATCTTAACTGCACTGGGCCAAGGCAACAGTTTAGCCAATCAATATAGACGCAAACTCTACACTCTACTTTACTGATTCGTGTCAAAGTTTATTTACCGTGACTGATGCTAAAGTCGAATGAAAATAACTTCAAAATAGCGGCTATTTGTGCGAAGATCGCCGCCCTAAACAGAACAATACCCATCGACTAGACAGCTTTTTGCTTATTCTAGGCAGATGTTGGTATCACAGTGCGAAATTAAGAGGAAGATTCAGATGCGCATTATGCTATTAGGTGCCCCAGGTGCCGGTAAAGGTACCCAAGCCCAATTCATCATGGAAAAGTACGGTATTCCTCAAATTTCAACAGGCGACATGCTACGTGCAGCGGTTAAAGCGGGCACACCACTAGGCTTAGAAGCTAAGAAAGTCATGGATGCTGGTCAGTTGGTTTCTGATGAGTTAATTATTGGCCTAGTAAAAGAGCGTGTTGCACAAGATGATTGCGCTTCAGGTTTCCTATTAGACGGTTTCCCACGTACTATTCCACAAGCAGACGCTATGGCTTCAAGCGGTATCGCTCTTGATCACGTGATTGAAATTGATGTACCAGACGAAGAGATCGTTAAGCGTATGAGCGGTCGTCGTGTTCACCCAGGTTCAGGCCGTGTTTACCACATCGTATTCAACCAGCCTAAGGTTGAAGGTAAAGATGACGTGACTGGTGAAGACTTAGCAATTCGTCCTGATGACGAAGAGTCAACTGTTCGTAAGCGTCTTGATATTTACCATGAGCAAACTAAGCCACTAGTAGAATACTACGGCGCGGTTGCAGCTAAAGGCGACGTAACTTACAACAAGTTTGACGGTACTAAGTCTGTAGCAACAGTTAGCGAAGAAATCGTTACAATTCTTGGCTAATATCTAGCGTCAATTCCTTAGTCAGCGAGTATAAAAAATACTCGGCTGAATATGTGTTTATGAGCTAGTTCTCATATTTTGAAAAGCCCATGTAAATGGGCTTTTTTTATGCGTTTTGCGGTGATAGCCTGACCTGAATATCTTGCTAAAAAGAGAATTCATGTGAGTGATTTAGCCCCGCCATTTGGTGTGTTATTAGTAAACTTAGGTACCCCTGATTCACCTACCGCTCCTGATGTTAGAAAATTCCTTAAGCAGTTCTTGAGCGATCCTCGCGTGGTCGATCTTTCCCCTTGGCTATGGAAGCCAATTTTAAACGGTATCATTCTTAATACTCGTCCGGCCAAAGTCGCCAAGCTGTATCAATCTATCTGGTGGGATGAAGGTTCACCTTTGATGGTGATAAGCCAAAAGCAGCGCGATAAACTCAAGATGTTATTAAAAGAGACGCTTGGACAATCTATTCCTGTTGAATTAGGCATGAGTTATGGCAATCCATCACTGCAGACAGGCCTTGATAACTTAACGTCTCAAGGCGTTGATAAGGTTTTCGTTCTGCCGCTTTACGCTCAATATTCCTGCTCTACTGTTGCGCCGGTCTATGATGCGCTAGCCGAGCTATTAAAAGCTGAGCGTAATATCCCAGAAATGCGTATGAATAAGCAGTACTTTGATCATCCCGCCTATATCCAAGCCTTAGCGCAGTCGGTTAAAAACCATTGGCAGGCCAAAGGCCAGGCAGAAGTGTTATTGATGTCGTTTCATGGCGTACCGCTGCGCTACGTGACCGAAGGCGACCCTTATCAACAGCAATGCCAACGAACCGCTGAACTGTTGGCTGAACAACTTGAATTAACTGCAGAGCAATGGCGAGTTTGTTTTCAATCGCAATTTGGAAAAGAGCAATGGATCTCTCCAGCAACTGATCAGTTATTAGAGGACTTACCCAAGCAAGGGATAAAATCAGTGGATATTATGTGCCCAGCATTCTCTTGTGATTGCTTGGAAACACTCGAAGAGATCGCTGAAGAAGGCAAAGAGGCGTTTCTGTCTGCTGGTGGTGAACGTTACGAGTTTATTGCTTGTTTGAATGATTCAGAGCAACATATTCAACTATTAGCCCAAATTGTTCAAAAACAAACTCAAGGTTGGCATTAATTTCTGCTGTATTGGGTGATTTCAGCTAGCGAAAGAGGAGGGTTGTGGTAAAATCGCCCACCTTTTCGTGCATCTAGCCTTTTGAATCTATCTTATAGGCTTGGTTTTTGACTAGGCTATAACGTTGAAGACAAAATTTTTATCGCGTTAGTCGCTAGAGGTGCAGAGTTTGTTTATTCGAATTAGAATAAACAACTTGAGATAACTTACCCGTTTTAATTTATATTTTGCATGGATGCCGAATGAAAGAGAGCTCTATATGAAGTTTCCAGGTCAGCGTAAGTCTAAACACTATTTTCCCGTTAAAAATCGTGATCCTCTGCTTGCGCAGTTGATCCAACAGCCTCTGCCAATTTCAACCTACATCTCTGGTATCGATCAGACGCTTGTAGATATTGAGGCGAAAGTGGAAGATGAGCTATTGACTCGATATGAGTTACCTAAAGGCAACTCAACTTTAATCGATGATGATAGAGCACACGCGCTTTATACCGAGTTGAAACAACAAGAGCTTATCAGTGACGAGTTCGCGGGTGGCACCATTGGTA
The DNA here is from genome assembly GCF_052977065.1 of Shewanella sp. 125m-1. Taxonomy (NCBI): domain Bacteria; kingdom Pseudomonadati; phylum Pseudomonadota; class Gammaproteobacteria; order Alteromonadales; family Shewanellaceae; genus Shewanella; species Shewanella sp. 125m-1. The sequence goes on along the minus strand of NZ_JBRILT010000030.1, from coordinate 31,874 downwards.
ATACGGTTCATAACTATTCTATTTTAGCTGACGACCGCTCAGTACTGTTTGGCGTTATGAGCCAAAACATTGAAATTGGCAGTTATGCTTATCGTTACCTGTGTAATACCTCTTCTAAAGTCGATTTGAACTACCTTCAGCCAGTCGCTGGCCCAATTGGTCGTTGCTTCACGCTGATCTCTGAGTGCGGCGAGCGTACTTTTGCTATCAGCAAAGGCTCAATGGACAAAATGACGCCGGAATATATCGATAAAGAAGTGGTTCAAGGTGGCTCTGCGTTGATCTTAACCGCGTATTTGATGCGCGCAAGTGGTGACGATCAGATCACTGACGCGGCAATGACGGCGATTAACTATGCTAAAGAAGCTGAAGTGCCTGTGGTGTTAACGCTTGGTACGCGTTTCCTCATTGAAGAAGATCCTAAATGGTGGCAGGAGTTCATTAACGAACATGTGACCATTTTGGCGATGAATGAAGATGAAGGTGAAGCGTTAACTGGCTTTAGCGATCCACTGCAAGCCAGTGAAGCAGCGCTTGAGTGGTGTGACATGGTGTTAACAACGGCGGGTCCTTTAGGGCTTTATACCGCGGGTTACACTGAAGATTCTGAAAAGCGCGAAACCAGCCACACTCTGCTACCGGGCTCTATTCCAGAGTTTAACCGTTATGAGTTTTCACGTCCTAAATTAAAAGTAGATTGTGAATCACCATTAAAGGTGTACGCACATATTTCACCTTATATGGGCGGCCCAGAAATTATTCGTAATACTAACGGCGCCGGTGATGGTGCATTAGCGGCGCTATTGCATGATTTAGCGTCTAACACTTTCCATAAGACCAATGTGCCAGGTTCGAGCAAGCACAAGCGTGATGGCCTGTGTTATTCGTCGTTCTCGCAAATTTGTAAGTACGCAAACCGCGTTGCTTATGAAGTACTCGCGCAGCATAGCCCAAGACTTTCTCGCGGCTTACCAGAGCGTGAAGATAGCTTAGAAGAGTCGTACTGGGAAAGATAAGCACAGCGGCCTTTATGGCCTAATAGCGACATCTTTTTGAAAGGCATAACTTGGTTAATTCGAGTTATGCCTTTTTTGAATCTATCATTTTAATTTAAACAATTAATGATATGAGCGAATACATTAAGAATGTACCGGTAGACTGTATGGTTGGCGGCGTACCTTCGAGAGGATTAAAGAAACTCAATTCTACTGAGCAATCGCTGTAGCTAATGGGCCAGCATTGGCAATGCTATGCCGTAAAGGTTGCAACCTGACGAGTTAGCCAGTAAATAGAAAGTAAAAAGGCATCCATTAGGATTAATGCTATTCGGATAAGCCTATATCCCGCGATTCGATTAAAGGCTTACAATGAAAGAACCCAGCTTTCACTGGGTTCTTTGCTTTTAAACGTTTTAGAATATTAGCTAATTTCTCATTTTACGCTTAAACGATCGGCATTGATCCGTTAGGCTGCCTTTTTAGGTTGAACGAATATGTTTATTTGTTCAACTTCATTTCTTCAGCGTGTACTTGAGCGTTAAAGCCAGGAGCGACTTTACCCGCTTGAGTATTGTTGAAGATTTCTTCGTTAAATTCATTTTCAGACTTGGCAATCACCACTGTCGCGACTGTATCGCCAGTGACGTTAACCGCAGTACGGACCATATCAAGCAATCTATCCACACCAATAATCAATGCGATACCTTCAACAGGAAGGCCTACTTGGTTTAGTACCATAGCAAGCATGATTAGACCCACACCAGGCACACCAGCAGTACCGATAGAGGCAAGGGTTGCTGTTACCACAACCATAGCGTAATCGGTGATGGTTAGCTCGATACCAAATACTTGAGCAATAAAGACGGTTGCAACACCTTGCATAATTGCGGTGCCATCCATGTTAATGGTCGCACCTAGTGGCAAGGTGAAAGAGGCAATCTTATTGTCAACGCCCATACGGTGCTCTGCAGTCTCAATCGTCACAGGCAATGTGGCATTTGAACTTGCCGTACTGAAGGCAAATAGCTGTACGTCGCGGATTTTACGGATAAAGGTGAATGGATTAAGTCCCGAGAATACTTTAAGCAACACAGGGTAAACAACAAACGCATGGATAAGTAATACGCCAAGCACTACGAAGAAGTATTTAACCACGCTACCAAAGGTTTCCATGCCCAGTGTTAGAGCAAGTTTTGCCATCAAGGCAAACACACCATATGGAGCAAGCTGCATGATTAGCGTAACAACACGCATGATCACTTCGTTAAGGTCGTTAAACAGCGCTGCAACACGTGCGCCACGCTCGCCAATATGCGAGATAGCAAAACCGAAGATCACCGCAAATATGATGATCTGCAGCATATTACCTTCACTCATTGCATGCAGTGGGTTAGTGGGGACAAGGTTAATCAGTACATCTGAAAGGCTTGGTGCCTGTTTGACATCAAACTGCATGCCTTCAGTGACCATACTGGCGTTACCTGGGTGGACTGCAATAGCCACTAAAATGGCCATTGAAAGTGCAATCGCAGTGGTAAACAAGTAAAACGCGATGGTTTTGCCACCGAGTCGACCCACTTTAGAAGGCTCACTCAGTGAACAAGTACCACAGACTAATGAAACAAAAACAAGAGGAACAACAAGCATTTTTAAGCTTGAGATAAAGATGGTACCGATTACATTGAGCACACCCTCTGTGATGTACTCTTTGACAAAGTCACTCTCTGGAAACAGATTGCGTAATAACAGCCCGAGAATAATACCGGTAAACATACCGATAATAATTTTACTCGTTAAGCCGAGTTTTTTGGTTTTCGTAGCAGACATAGTGCTTCCTGTATAATTTTTATGCTTTTCAATTTGCGTCATAAAGCCTAGCAAGAAAGTGTCACCGAGGAAATGGGGTAAAAGTTAAGTTTTGCAGGGTTCTTGCAAATAAATAGATGTTTATTGTGGAAAAGTTATGGGAAAATTGTGTAATGTGAGTAGCTAGGTAGCTTGATAGTTATCAAAAATAATAATCTGAGTAACAGGGAGTCTGACAATGAAGTCAGCTTATAGCATTTTTATTGCTTTTATATGGTCGTTTATTCTCGTTGGTTGTAGTGGTGGAGGTAGTATTTCTGAAGATGAAGATGGTGGAACTACTCCTGACCCAACTGCAATTTCAATAGAGTTAAACACGACAAATTCGCTTATATCGGTTGCAGAAAATGCGACAATTACTGCAAAGGTGACCGATTCCAATGGGGCTCCTGTAAGTACATTGGTTTCATTTTCATTAAATAATGCAACCTATGGTGTTTTTACCCCTGGAACTGGTGAGGTTTCCACTGACTCTGAAGGTATAGCATCAATAGACCTTAGGGCTGGCTCCATAAATACTGGAGCGACGGTTACAGCGTCAATTTCTTCGGGAGAGTCTGAAACGTTGCAGGTTACCATGATTGGTGATGGAACAGCTATTGAGCCTTTTGAATTATCGTTAACTGTCGTTGACTCAACTAAACAAGAGCTTCGAGAGATATCACAATCTACTCCAGGTACAGTAATAGTTACTCTTACTCAAGAAGATAAGCCTGTAAAGTTCTCAGTTATTGAATTTACTATCGAAGGCGAAGGAATTATTAATCCATCTTCAGGAACTGCACTTACTAATTCAAGTGGTGAAGCTCGAATAGATATTATTTCGGGAACTGTAAAAGGTGCAGGTAAAGTTATCGCAAAGTACAAGTCTAATGATGATATTGTAAGTGATAATTATAGTTATAGCGTTATCGGCGATGCTCCTGGTGGGGACGGCGAAGAGAACACAATAGCAATATCACTTACTGATAATATTTCAGGCAATCAAACGAGTGGTATTAGCTCAGAGAACCCTGGTCGTATCAATATTACTTTGACTGACAAAGATGGCGCACCAATTAAAGGGAAAGTCGTTAGATTCGCTAGTACATTAGGAATATTTTTACCCAATATTGGTACAGCATTAACTGATAACTTAGGCTCGGCATCGATTATCTTGTCAGCTGGTAGCATTGAAGGGGCTGGAGAAGTAACTGCTTCATATGGCGATACTTTTGCAGTGATAGGCTTTCAAACAGCGGGTGATGAGATAGATCCAGTTGAAGCCAGTCCTGAGATTAGTTTCAATATCTACAATTGTAATGGTATTACTGCTTGGGATAAAACGCTTAAAAACTTCGAAGTTTGTGTGGTTACAGACAATATCAATAATGATAACCCAGGGATCATTGGTGCTACAGTCACTCGTTCTGGTACTACACAGGCATTACAACAAGTACTAGTCACAGCTGCGACGACTTTAGGTGGTGTAAGCCCTGCATCAGGTACAGCAATCACGAATGCCGATGGTAAGGCTGTTTTAGACCTATATGCAAATGGTGATGTTGGTGCTGGTGAGTTAACACTTAAAGTAAAAGATATTATTAGTACGAAAGCATTTGAAATCGGACGAGTTGATATCAGTCTTGATGTTTCTACATATGTAGGTAGTGGAGTGCTACCTGCTGGCGGCTCAACAGTCATTGAGGTTAAAGTTAAAAATTCAAGTGGGAAGTTAGAAACGAGTCAACCCTTCACTCTTGAACTTACTTCACAATGTATGGCAGCAGGTAGAGCTGTTATAGATTCTCCTGTAGTAACAAATGCAGGCAAAGGCTTTGCTACTTATAGAAGTATTAATTGTGAAGGTACGGATACTGTTACTGTGTCAGCTATTACAGGTGCTTCGAGTGTAAGTGCAACTTCAGATATATCTGTAAACCCAGTAAGCGTTGGTGCCATAGAGTTTGTAAGTGCTATTCCATCAGAGCTTGCTATAAAAGTATCAGGTGGTTTAAGTGGTGCAGGCTCTCGTTCAGAAACATCAAAAGTGTCTTTTAGATTATTAAATGAAGTGGGCCAAGCTGCAGGTTCTGAACTTGTTTGTTTTGAACTATCAACAGACGTTGGAGGGATTACTTTATCTCCATCTCCATCAGCGGTAGATTATATTAAATGCGCAAATTTCCCTAAACCAGGTGAGCCAGAGTATCCAACTAACATCAGCGCACTAAATAAATACGCAGTTGCTTACTCCGATGCAAATGGCGACATTAGTGTCACTGTGAATTCTGGTACTATAGCTACACCAGTGAAAGTTTTTGCAGTTTGGCAAGACCGTGAAAATACTGACTCGCCAATAGTTGCCAATGTATCAGATGGGTTAACTGTGACAACAGGATTAGCTGATTACAATAGCTTTAGCTTATCTTCGACAGTATTGAACCTTGAAGGTTGGGAGCATGATGGCGAAACTACCTCTATTACTATCCGTTCTTCTGATCACTCAAATAATCCAGTTCCAGCGGGAACATCAATTGTGTTTACTACTGAAGGTGGAGATATCGGTGGTAACTGTCTTACTGTAGATAAAACTGGTACGTGTTCTGTCGGTTGGGAGAGTCAAAACCCTCGCCCATTTGAAGGAGTGACAGTTACTTGTCCAGCAGAATTTAATGGTTCTTCAATTCCACCATGTATTGGAACCACTTTAGCTGGATATTTGAATGGAACTGAATCAATTATTCCTGAACCTCGTCCAGGACGCTCAACAGTAACCGCTTATGCGATTGGTGAAGAAAGTTTTGTTGATTTAAATGGTAACGGTCAGTATGACTTTGGCGAGCCTTGGACTGATATCAGTGAAGCCTTTACTGATGATAACGAAGATGACGTTTACCGTGGTAGTCCTGTACCAGTAGGAGCTGTTGAAGAGGAGTTTATTGACTATAACAATGATGGAACATTCTCTGATAAAGATGGCTTTTATACGGGTATTTTGTGTGCGGCAACTTCTGCTTCAAATTGCACACAAACCGGGATAGATAATGCTCAGGCGCAATTAAACGTATTTAGAAATATGACGTTAGTGATGTCTGGCTCTACACCATACGGACGTTTGGTTGATATTGATGATGCTGGAAATATAACTCCTGTGTCTGAAATTGATTTAACGATACAAATGGTAGATGATGATAATGACCCAGGCACTCCAGATGTTGATGTAGGTCTATCTTCTAAAACGGTGTATCTATTCGTATCAGATTTAAACAATAATACCTTGTCAAATGGCACCACCATTTCCGCGGAGACTGATAATGGCGTATTAGCTAGTTCAACTCAGGCATACACTATCGGCAATAATAGTTCCAATAAACCGTTGCTTTATCAGTTTACTCTCGGGAGAGAAGGGACACCTAACCAAAAAACCTCTGGGTTACTTTCAATTACGGTACAGACTAAGTATGGGGATCCGGTTATTTATTCAGTTAATGTTAAAGATAATGGTTAATCACTAATGTGAGTTAATAAAACAAAAATGCCGCTTCTTAGCGGCATTTTTTATGGAGCAAAATCATCTAGTCATTATTTACCTCTGGAACTGGTACACACTGCCTAGCTTCATGATTTGGGTTAGCTCATCAAGGGCTGTGCGGGACTCAATGATAAGCTGCGGATCGGCTAAGTCTTCAACGAGTAAGCGGTCACGATAATGCTTATCAACCCACTGATTTAAGCGTGTGAATAATCCATCGTTCATCAAGGTGTGCTGGTTTACTGCGGCAACTTCGTCTTGATTCATGGCAACACGAAGGCGTAAACAGGCTGGGCCACCGCCATTTTGCATGCTCTGCTTAACGTCAAAGTAAAGCACTTGCTTAATCGGCGTATCAAGAGTGACAAGTTCGTTAAGGTAAGCGAAAACCGCTGGGTTCTCTTGACAGTTAGTTGGCGCAATAATTGCCATTTCACCTGAAGGTAAGGTAACGACTTGGGTATTGAACAGATAACTCTTTACGGCATCTTGAATAGCAACCTTTGAGGTTGGTACTTCAACAAAGTGCAGCGCAGAGTCACCAAATTTGCGCTTAATCTCAGTGAGCTTTTGCTGAGTATTTAAAAACGCCTGCTCATGGTAGAACAACACGTTTTGGTTGCCGACGGCAATCACATCGTTGTGAAATACACCTTGGTCAATCACATCCGGGTTTTGCTGAATATAAACTGTGCCATCATCATCTAATTGGTGTAGGCGGGCGACAGCTTGCGACGCTTCTAGTGTTTGACGAGCGGGGAATTTTTGTGGCCTAGGTGCTGATGGGTTCGTGGCTTCTTGACCATAAACAAATAACTCTACACCAGCATGTCCGTACTCATGGCAAAGACGAGTATGGTTAGCAGCCCCTTCATCACCAAAGCTGGCATGTTCTGGCAGATGTTGGTGATGTTTGAAATAACGGCTATCGTTAAACGTAGCTTGGAGTATATTGCCCGTTGTAATGGGTTCAATGCTGCGGTGAAGCTTGTCGACAAGGTTCGCAGGGGTGAAATGGAGTTTACCGTCGTGTGTGTCTGCGCTTGGAGAGACTGTGGCGGCATTAGCGGTCCACATACTTGATGCACTGCAGCAAGCTCGTAGTAGCGCTGGGGCGTCTTTTGCCGCTTTAGAGAGGATCGCTGCATCTGTGCCTGTAAAACCGATTCTACGAAGCGTGTGTAGGTCTGGGCGTTCTTGAGGTGCAAGCATTCCTTGAACTAAACCGAGATCAGCGAGGGCCTTTGCTTTTTTGAGCCCTTGCTTCGCGGCATCTTTTGGGCTTGAGGTTGCAGCGGCGTTATTTAATGAGGCGACGTTACCAAATGATAAACCAGCGTAATTATGCGTTGGCCCAACGAGTCCGTCGAAATTCGCTTCAAAATGCTTCATTCTTTATCCTTAAGGGTATCTCAGGTTGTAATATCTTTTCTGAGTTGTAATTATTGTGGTCAGTATACTGAAGCGTGAGTACCACACAAGCGAACGATAATTGACAAAAATACTGAATTTGAATCGAAATGCACAACTAATACTTGCTTGATGACTAATAATGAAATATTAGTTTTTAAATACGCACTAATTTTTTTCACATTTATTTCAAAAACGGTTAAAAATTGATACTCCAGTACAAATAAAAGAGGGATTAGCTTGAAACTCTGTACACAACCCTCTATATATGGAGCCAAATTTCCGATTTTTGAGACTCGTTGGCGCAAAGTAATCTATGGGTAAATCGCTAGTAATCGTCGAATCACCGGCCAAAGCCAAGACTATTAATAAATATCTAGGCAAAGATTTCATCGTTAAGTCGAGTGTAGGTCACATCCGTGATCTGCCTACATCATCGAGTTCAGACGCTAAAGTTGTCAGTAAGACAGCAGCTGAAGTTAAGAAGATGTCTCCAGAGGAGAAGGCTGAGTATAAGAGCTTAAAAGCGAAGCAAGCATTAGTTGCGCGCATGGGGGTAGACCCGGAAAAAGGCTGGAAAGCCAATTATCAAACCTTACCCGGCAAAGAAAAAGTCGTTAAGGAACTTCAAACTCTGGCAGCGTCTGCTGACCACATCTATCTCGCAACCGATTTGGATAGAGAGGGAGAGGCAATTGCTTGGCATCTACAGCAAGTAATCGGTGGTGATGAGTCTCGCTATCAACGCGTGGTATTTAACGAAATTACCAAGTCAGCGATTCAAGATGCATTTAGCCAACCATCAGTGCTTGATACCAATATGGTCAATGCACAGCAAGCACGTCGATTCTTAGACCGTGTTGTTGGTTTTATGGCATCACCACTATTGTGGAAAAAAGTGGCACGTGGTTTATCTGCTGGCCGTGTACAGTCTGTGGCTGTTCGCCTAGTGGTTGAGCGTGAAAGCGAAATTAAAGCATTTGTGCCAGAAGAGTTTTGGGACGTGCATGCTGAGCTAAATACTTTGACGGACGACTTGTTGAAAATGCAGGTAGTCAAGTTCCAAGGTAAAGCATTTAGCCCAGTGAATGAAACCCAAGCACAAACTGCGGTTAGTCAGCTGTCTCAGTCAAGCTTTGTGGTGGCAGCTCGTGAAGATAGAGCTACATCAAGTAAGCCGTCTGCGCCATATATTACTTCAACGTTACAACAAGCTGCGAGTACGCGTTTAGGTTATGGCGTTAAGAAGACCATGATGATGGCTCAACGTTTGTATGAAGCGGGCCATATTACTTATATGCGTACCGACTCTACAAATTTAAGCCAAGAAGCGTTAGAGAATGTGCGCGACATGATTGGTAAAGAATATGGCGATAAGTATCTGCCAGAATCTCCAATTCGTTATGGTAGCAAAGAAGGCGCTCAAGAGGCTCACGAAGCGATTCGTCCTTCAAATGTAAAAGTTAGCGCGGCATCTTTGTCTGACATGGAGCGAGACGCTCAGCGCCTTTACGAGCTTATTTGGCGTCAGTTTGTGTCTTGTCAGATGACTCCTGCAAAATACGATGCCACTCGTTTGACCGTTAAAGCCGGTGAATATGAGCTAAAAGCGACGGGTCGTACTTTGCGTTTTGATGGTTGGACTCGTGTTCAAACTGCTGTCAAAAAGAAAAACGAAGAAGATAACACCTTGCCATACGTGGCAGAAGGCGATGCTGTTAAGCTTAAAGAGTTACTGCCTAAGCAGCACTTCACTAAACCAGCAGCACGTTTCAGTGAAGCTTCTCTTGTTAAAGAGTTAGAAAAGCGCGGTATTGGTCGTCCATCAACCTACGCAACGATTATTTCAACCATTCAAGACCGTGGTTATGTGAAAGTTGAAAACCGTCGTTTCTACGCTGAGAAGATGGGTGAAATTGTTAGTGACAGTTTAGTCGGTAGCTTTGAAGATCTGATGAGCTATGATTTCACTGCAAGCATGGAGCAAACATTAGATGATGTCGCTCAAGGTAAGCTTGAGTGGAAAAAAGTCCTTGATGGTTTTTATAAAGACTTCACTAAACAGCTAGAGCTTGCTGAATTGCCACCAGAAGAGGGCGGTATGCGCCCGAACGAAATGGTGATCACTGACGACATTAAGTGTCCGACTTGTGGTCGTCCTATGGGCATTCGTACCGGTACAACGGGCGTGTTCTTAGGCTGTTCAGGTTACGCATTACCACCAAAAGAGCGTTGTAAGACGACCTTGAACTTAACGCCAGGCGAAGAAGCGATAAGTGAAGGTGGTGAAGATGCTGAAACGGAAGCGCTGCGTGCTAAACATCGTTGTGGTATTTGTGGTACAGCCATGGATAGCTACTTAATCGATGAAAAGCGTAAGCTACATGTGTGTGGTAACAACCCTACGTGTGAAGGTTACGAAGTCGAAGCGGGTCAGTTTAAGATCAAAGGTTACGAAGGTCCGATTATCGAGTGCGATCGCTGTGGCAACGATATGGAGCTTAAAAACGGTCGTTTTGGTAAGTACTTTGGTTGTACTAATTCTGAGTGTAAGAATACCCGTAAACTGCTCAAGAGCGGCGAAGCGGCGCCGCCTAAAGAAGATCCTATTCACTTACCAGAGCTTAAATGTACTAAGTCGGATGCATACTTTGTATTGAGAGACGGTGCAGCAGGTATTTTCCTGGCTGCGAGTACCTTCCCTAAATCACGAGAGACACGTGGTCCGTTAGTGGAAGAGCTGATTAAGTATCGTGAGCTACTATGGCCTAAGTATCAGTATCTAGCCGATGCGCCTGTGGCAGATGATGACGGTAACTTAGCATCAGTGCGCTTTAGTCGTAAGACCAAAGAGCAGTATGTCGCAACAGATGTTGATGGTAAGGCTACAGGCTGGTCATCTAAGTTTGTTGATGGCAAGTGGGTTACAGAGGCAAAAGCTAAGCCTAAGCCTAAGGCCAAAGCTAAACCAAAAGCTAAGGCCAAAGCTAAACCAAAAGCTAAGGCGAAAAAAGCTGAGTAATTTGTTTTATAAGCCGTAAAAAAGCCCCGTATTATCGGGGCTTTTTTGTATTTATAGATTATATGCTTACAGGTTAATGATGCTGTTGCCATCAGTTAACGGCCGCTATCATCCCATTCAAAAATGCTTAGCTTTACCACTTCTTCTTCGGTTGGAACAACACATCAATATCATCGTCATCACCTTTGGCTTTACTGGCTACCGGGTGAGCGATTTTCTGAGCGCCAGTGATCTCCTCAAGCATGGCTTTAGCTTCTTCAACTTTACGGGCAATAAACGGGTCATTGGGAGTTTGTGCCTTGATCGTATGCAAGGTAGCGAGTGCCTTTGTCACCATTTGCTTAGCTGAACCATATTGCTTCATAAAACAAGCTGCACGGCCTCTTCCAAGCATGGAGTCGACGTTAATGCGTAGTTGCAAGCTATCGATTCGGATCTCTTCTTGGCTGAAAACGCTAGGCTCAACTTTTCCCTTGCTGTGTTCGGCTCGAAGAATCGCTTTCATCTTCTTTAGAGTCTGTACCAGAGTGAGTATTTGCCTATCATTATCAGGTAAGCGAAATAGCTCAATAGCTGGGGCGGTTTTTGGGCTGGTTTGCAGCGCCTGTACCTGAGTACGAACATCGATAAGACGACGCTCATAATCGTTACTTTGGTTTGCGGCAAGGGGAAGCGCAGTAGACAAGGCGTCTTCGACTCTTCGATAAAGGACTAAGAGAATACCTGAAGAGCAGGGGATAAGGCCTGTATTAGATAAAACTTCTTCAGTTTCATCTATCACTGCACGTTGACGAGCAAGCTCTATGCGCCTTTCAGCTTCAACACGGGCTTTTTGTTGCTGAATGATGCTAATACCTATTACTAGAAGTAATAGAGCGCCGAGCAAAACCAAGACTGAAGCAAATATCATACTGAAACCAATAAATTTACAATTCGGTTAATGCTACTATAAATCAACATTCTAGGGTAGTAATCTTCATCATGGTTTCTATATAAGTCCTTCGCAGAGATCGACAATTATGGTATATTCCATTTGATTTAATTATTGCGTTGTACTATAACCAATAATTATAGTAAATGCGTCATTACTTATTTACTAGACAGGTACTGAGCCTGCCCATTGGAAGGATAAAAGATGAAGTTGCAGCAACTTAGATATATTGCAGAGGTCGTAAATCACAATCTCAATGTTTCTGCTACAGCGGAAAATCTGTACACATCTCAGCCCGGTATAAGTAAACAGGTACGAATGCTTGAAGATGAGCTTGGGATCCAGATTTTTGGCCGTAGCGGCAAACACCTCACTCATGTGACTCCTGCGGGACTACAGGTGATAAACATTGCTAATGATATTCTTGGCAAGGTTGAAAGCATCAAGAAAGTGGCAGAAGAGTACACTAAGCCAGATCAAGGTGAGCTGAATATTGCCACTACAGATACGCAAGCGCGTTATGCGCTGCCGCATATCATTCAAGGTTTTATTGACCGCTATCCAAAAGTTAATTTGCATATGCATCAAGGTACGCCGTCACAGATAAGCGAGTTGGCCGCTAGAGGCGACGCTGATTTCGCTATCGCGACAGAAGCTATGCATCTGTACAGTGATTTAATCATGCTGCCTTGCTATCACTGGAATCGCTCTATTGTGGTGAAGCGTGATCACCCTCTGGCGTCCAGAAGCAATATTAGCATTGAAGATCTTGCGCGTTTTCCGCTGGTCACCTACGTGTTTGGGTTTGACCGCGCATCTGAAATCGAAAAATCGTTTAACCGCGCCGGACTTGAACCTAGAGTTGTATTTAGTGCCACGAGTGCCGATGTACTTAAAACCTACGTCAGACTGGGTCTTGGTGTCGGCGTGATTGCTTCAATGGCAATTGATGAGCATATGGATAAAGATCTTGTCGCCATCGATGCAAGTCATCTGTTTGCCCATAGCACGACAAAGATTGGCTTTAGAAAAGGTAATTTCTTACGTACTTATATGTATGATTTTATCGAGCATTTTGCGCCGCATTTGACTCGAACCGTTGTAGAACAAGCGGTAGCGTTAAGAGATGCGCAGCAGATAGAAGCGATGTTCAAAGATATTGAGCTTCCAGTTCGCTAATAATACGTTCGCTAACCAATAAAAAAACCTCGCTTAAAGCGAGGTTTTTTGTTTTTAGACGCACAGCGATTAAGCCATACAAAAAGCCGTGATTAACACTCTACAATATTAACCGCTAGACCGCCTTTAGCAGTTTCTTTGTATTTGCTGCGCATATCTTTACCGGTATCCATCATGGTCTTAATCACTTTATCGAGTGATACCTTATGGTTACCGTCGCCGCGCATCGCCATGCGAGAGGCGTTAATCGCTTTAACTGCACCCATGGCATTACGCTCAATACAAGGTACTTGTACAAGGCCGCCAACGGGATCGCAGGTTAGCCCTAGGTTATGCTCCATACCTATTTCAGCGGCGTTCTCAACATGTTCTACAGTGCCGCCCATGATTTCTGTCAGTGCAGCTGCAGCCATTGAGCAAGCTACGCCAACCTCACCCTGACAGCCGACTTCAGCGCCAGAGATCGACGCATTCTTCTTATACAGAATACCAATCGCTGCGGCAGTAAGTAGGTAGCGTGAACAAACATCTCTGTCAACTTCTTGCACAAACATGTCGTAATAACAGAGTACAGCCGGAATGATCCCCGCTGCGCCATTGGTGGGAGCGGTGACAACACGATCGCCAGCGGCATTTTGCTCGTTAACAGAAAGTGCAAATAGGTCTACCCAATCCATCGCTGTGAGTGGGTCAACACAGTTTTTCCCTTCCGCTTTTAAACGACGGTAAAGTGAAGGTGCACGGCGTCTCAGCTTTAGCCCTCCAGGCAGTATGCCTTCTTTATGGTAGCCACGCTCGACACAGGTCTTCATGGTTTCCCAAATTTGCCATAATTGCTCATGAATATCGTCAGCATCGGCAATGCTCAGTTCATTGGCCATCATGAGTGATGAAATGCTAAAGCCATTTTCGGTGCAAAGGGCTAATAATTGCTGCGCAGAGTTAAAGTCAAATGGGGCTGCTTTGATAGGCGCGGCAGGTGATGCATCTTGGGCTTTAATTTCATCTTCATCGAGAATAAAACCGCCGCCTACAGAGTAGTAAGTACGCTCATAAATACATTTGCCTTCTTTATATGCATATAAAGTCATAGCATTGGCGTGAGCGGGGAGGCTCTTGCGTCTATGATAAGTTATGCCGTTTGCACGTGTAAAAATGACATTACGACCTGAGGCAAGGAGTAAGTGTTCATTGTCACTGACTTGCTCTAAGATGGCATCGATTCGGTCGGTATCGACCGTATCAGGGGCTTCACCCATAAGGCCTAAAATCACTGCTTTACCGGTACCGTGACCCTTACCCGTTTGACCTAAAGAGCCGAACAGCTCAGAACGTAACTCATCAACGCTGTCGAGTAACCCTAATGTTTGCAGTTGTTCGATAAATATATTGCCGGCTTTCATTGGGCCCACAGTATGAGAACTTGACGGCCCGATGCCGATTTTGAACATGTCGAATACACTAATCATGCTAAACCTTTATTGCTCTAGTCGTTATAATAATTACCAATTCGCTAAGATAGAACTGAATGGAGGAATGACTCTATTCTTGATATATTTCATTTATTCAGCGTGTAGAAACGATGCTTGATGTTAATCTTAGTTGCTTGAATTCATTGGTGCGAAAAAGTATCCCATACTTTAGCTTTTTCTCTACCATTAGTTTTTTTGTATGCAATTTTTAAACATTAGATAAACTAATTGTACATTGTTAACAATATTTTCATTTTTTAGTCTGTCACTTTTATTAATAATTGTTGTTTAACAGTCATTTATTGGGAATTTTGTTATGTGCTTAAGGCTAGGGCTATTACAGACCTACTTAAGCTTTAGCGTCATCGGGATTAAAATTTAGAGGGTTATATGAGTTATTTGATGTTAGATATCGAGTCCACAGAGCTAAGTGCTGCTGAATTAGCACAATTAGCGCATCCTATGATAGGTGGATTGATTCTATTTAGTCGTAATTATGTCGACCGTGCCCAGTTAGTTACGCTTATTCAATCAATTCGAGCTGTACGCCCTGACATTGTTATCGCTGTCGATCATGAGGGCGGGCGAGTGCAGCGTTTTCGTGAAGGTTTTACTGTTCTACCTGCAATGGGGGATATTTTACCCGCGGCCAAAGGCGATATGGCACAAGCTAAAGCGTGGGCTACGGAGCTAGGTTATCTCATGGCCATTGAATTGTTAGCCGTTGATATCGATTTGAGCTTTGCACCGGTACTGGATTTGAACGGGGTGAGCCAAGTGATCGGCACTCGAAGCTTTAGCCCTAATAAGGCTGAGGTGGTCGAACTTGCGGGGGCCTTTATTGATGGTATGGAGCAAGCGGGTATGTGCGCGGTAGGAAAACATTTTCCTGGCCATGGCAGCGTCGAAGCCGACTCTCATATTGCTAAGCCAGTTGATGAGCGCACCAAAGATGAGATTTTTGCTAATGACATGCAGCCATTTAAGGCGTTAATCGGAAAGAATCGATTACAAGGCATTATGCCAGCGCATGTTATTTATTCTAAAGTGGATAGCCAGCCTGCGGGCTTCTCTTCATTTTGGTTACAAGGTGTCTTGCGCCAGCAGTTAACCTTCAACGGGGTGATTTTCTCTGATGATCTCGGGATGAAGGGCGCCGCAGTCGCAGGCGGATACACGGCAAGGGCACAGGCTGCAATTGATGCGGGCTGCAACATGATTTTAGTCTGTAACGATAGCGATGGCGCGACAGAGGTACTTAAAGGTGTTCAGTGGCCGAGTGATGATAAGGGGTTAAGTGCTAATTTATTAAAACCTAACGCTAAACAAGTCGCTAAAGCGCTTGAAGATCATGAGCGCTGGGAGCACGCTAAGTCTATTGCTAAAAGTTTGATTTAGCGCAACACAAAGGTAACCATTGCTTGATAGGTTGGCTAACATTAATGATGAATAAATTATTTTGGGGGATACAATGATCCTTTATCTTCATGGGTTTGATGCTACAAGCCCAGGTAATCATGACAAGATGCGTCAACTGCAATTTATTGACGATGATGTACGTTTAGTCAGTTATAGCACCCAGCATCCCAAAAACGATATGCAGCATTTACTGAATGAAGTGAGTAAACAAATCGCATCGTCTGATGATGAGTCACCGTTAATTATTGGTGTTGGTTTAGGCGGATATTGGGCTGAGCGGATTGGTTTTCTAAATGGGGTTAAGTCGGTACTCATTAATCCAAACCTAATGCCTCAAGAGAACATGGTCGGCAATATTGATAGGCCTGAAGAGTACAGCGATATCGCTAATAAGTGTGTGAAGGATTTTCGCGGTTTAAACGCGGGTAAGTCACTGTGTATTTTAGCAAGGCAAGATGAGGTTAACGACAATTCACAAGTCGAGTCGACGCTAAAGGATTATTACGCTATTGCGTGGGATGAAGAGCAGCGGCATAAATTCGTATCACTGGCTGGACAGCTAAACCGAATTAAAGAGTTTAAAGGCCTACTTTAGGCTAGTTTTAGGGTTAGGATCGAAGTCCAATAAAACCACTTATAGCAAGCTTGCTATAAGTGGTTTTTTATGGGTATTTTTTGCCCAATGCAGGGCTTTGGGTTATCTTATTGATAAGTTAAATCCTTGATTAACCCAATCAGTATAAAGAGTTCAGTACAAAGATTTTAACGCCCATCTAAGGAATAGACTATGAAGCGTGTCATGATTAACGTGAAGGGAAAGGTGCAAGGGGTTTCCTATCGACAAAGTACACTGGTGCAGGCCAACGCGCTTGGCGTGACTGGATACGTGAGTAACCTTAGTGATGGTTCGGTGCAGATCTTAGCCCAAGGTGGCTACCCTGCCGTCGACAAACTGATTAGCTGGTGCCACATAGGGGCACCCATGTCACGAGTCTCTGAGGTTATTGTCGAAGAGGATGAGGCAGATGAGATCTACCTCGACTTTTCAATTATTCAGCTTTAAAAAGTGGATAGAGGCATTGCAGCAGTGTCTGTGCTCGTTTCTACGACACTAGCAGTAGGTTGCTCCATTTTTCTTATCTGAATGATCATGCCCATTTTGGGGTGGTCAAAGTAATGCACCTCGTCACTGCGTACCCTGCGGTTTTGTAGCATAGGGATAGAGTAAAGGTAAGGTGTTGTTACCTCTTGAGGCGTTGTTGCTGCTATTCCTGCTTCTATTTCATTAGCCGATGCGCGGAGTTCATTTTTAGCCACTAAAACGGTTTTGCTGCCTGGCTCGCGTAATCTAAAATCAGTTTCGATAAACAGATAGTGCTGTAGATAGATATTAATGGTGCCGTCAAATTTCCATACGGGTTTGTTTGCATCGGCAGTAAATTGTGACCCCATAAAGTCGAAGTTGCCAAACTCAGAGGCTGCCCCCGATGCTTTAATTGGCTGCCCGCTGAACTCATACTCTTCAGAATAGTCATGTCCAGAGTAAAGTCTTACTGGTACGGCGCGATTACGCGGTAGCATTGATTGCTGCCAAGTCATGTGTAACAGGCTGTGGGTGCCTTTTTCGCGAGAAATTGTCGCCATAATATCGCTAAATTGACTTTGGCTTTGAGCTAATAGCACTGCGCCATCACCTAAATGTGCCACAGCAGGCTTTGCTGCTGCTATCTGCATCGGCACATCGGCCAAGGCTTTATGGTTTGCGCTGCTCATTTGTTCATTGCAGTTTACGCTGTCGGTGGCCCAATCAGTCGACGAACAGCCATTAAGCCCCATACTCACAGCAGTTAAGTCTGTACTGACCATCGGCGTGATAAAGTCGACTGTTTTGCGGCTACGTGTTTCAGTGGCTTTTGTTGGCCACTGCTCTACGCTGGGTAAATCGCGTTCGAAGATATAGACTTCGACCTCAAACCAGCGCTCTTCTGCAGCAAATACACTTGCGGGTAGGCTGGATAAGAGGCTAACAGCTAAAGCTACGCTTAGCTTGTTTTTAGATAGTCCTAACACGATTATTCTCCAAGACGATGTTGAAACAGCTGCTCAATTAACAGTTTCAGTAATGCGAGCCTGTCTTTAGCTGTTTCAGAAGGCATAGTAAATTTTAGCTTATTGGGCCCGTCCATTCGATATACTTGGGGCTGAGTTTGCAGTAAGCCGATGATAAAGGTTGGATCAACCTTATTATTGTCACCAAACTCTATACTACCACCTTTAGCATGCATTTCGATTTTTCTTAGGCCTAACTGTGTGGCTAAGTGCTTATAAAGTGTCATTTCCATCAAGTTTTTAGTGGCGTCGGGTAACATACCGAAACGGTCAATTAACTCGACTTTTAATTCATCAAGGGCTTTAGCCGTTTCACTGTTGGCAATGCGTTTATACAAAGATAAACGCATGTTGACGTCACCGACATAATCTTCTGGCAATAGCGCAGGAATACGCAGCTCAATTTCACATTGATGACGCAGCATCTGGTTAAGTGAGGGCTCTTTACCTTGTTTTAGTGACTTAACCGCATCCTCTAGCATCTCCATGTAGAGGGTAAAACCAATCTTAGAAATATGGCCACTTTGTTCGTCACCAAGCAGCTCACCCGCACCGCGAATTTCTAAATCTTGGGTTGCAAGCATAAAGCCTGCACCGAGATCCTCTAATGCGCCAATAGCTTCAAGACGTTTACGGGCATCTTTTGTCATTCGTTTTGGATGAGGCGTCATCAAATAAGCATAGGCTTGGTGATGTGAGCGTCCTACACGGCCGCGAAGTTGATGCAGCTGCGCCAAACCAAAATTGTCAGCACGTTCAATGACAATGGTATTGGCAGAGGGCACATCAATACCCGTTTCAATGATGGTGGTGCACACCAATACGTTAAAGCGTTGATGATAAAAATCAGACATCACCCGCTCAAGTTCACGCTCTCGCATCTGACCATGGGCGGTAACGACTCGCGCTTCAGGTAAGAGTTCACTGATTTCAGCTGCGCGTTTTTCAATGGTTTCAACACTGTTATGCAAGAAGTAAACTTGGCCACCTCTTAAGATCTCACGCAGCAATGCCTCGCGAATGGTGGCTTCATCATATTCTCTGACAAAGGTTTTTACTGCGAGTCGTTTGGCTGGCGGCGTGGCGATAATTGACAAGTCGCGCATGCCAGACATGGCCATATTCAATGTTCGCGGAATAGGGGTTGCTGTTAGGGTTAAGATATCGACATTGGCTCGTAACGCCTTAATCTTCTCTTTTTGTCTGACACCAAAACGGTGCTCTTCATCAATGACTAACAAGCCCAAGTTTTCAAACTTAGCCTCAGATTGTAATAATTTGTGGGTACCAATAACGATATCGACTTTGCCATTGAGCAAATCTTTCATTACCTGAGTTTGCTCTTTTGCCGTTTTAAAGCGAGACATCACTTCAATTTTGAAAGGCCAATCAGCAAAGCGGTCTTTAAAGTTCTCATAATGCTGCTGGGCTAGCAGAGTCGTGGGCACTAAAATGGCGACCTGTTTGCCATCATTGACGGCAACAAAGGCGGCTCGCATAGCCACTTCAGTCTTACCAAATCCCACATCACCGCAAACGAGTCTGTCCATCGCTGTTGGTGAGCGCATATCTTCAAGTACCGCATTAATTGAGGTCTCTTGATCAACGGTTTCTTCATACGGAAAACTGTTAGCAAACTGAGCATATTCTTCTTGGTCGATGTGGCAAGCTTCACCAGGACGTGCTTGCCTGCGGGCATACACATCAAGCAGCTCAGCAGCGACATCACGAATCTTCTCAACCGCTTTTTTCTTCGCTTTCGCCCAAGTTTCGTTACCGAGTTTATTCAGCGAAGCTTCTTCGTCGGGGCCTACACTGTAGCGACTAATGAGGTGCAAGGATGACACTGGCACATAGAGTTTATCGCCGCCTGAATATTCAAGCACTAGGTACTCGGCAACGAGGCCGCCCGTGTCTAATGTTTCTAGACCTTGATAGCGCGCTACACCATGATCTAAGTGAACAATCGGTTGTCCTACTTTGAGCTCGGCGAGGTTCTTAACCAGTGCGTCAGAGCTTATTTGGCGCTGTTTATCACGACGGCGTCGCTGTGATATACGTTGACCAAAGAGTTCTGTTTCGCAAATTAAACTAAATTTACCGCCTGTTTTCTTTTCAACGATGCAGCCTTGCGCTAGCGGTGAAACAATCAGCCCAAGTTTTGTCTTGCTGGCAACAAACTCATCGAAGTGGCTAAATAGCTTTGGCTTGATATCAATCTTAGCGAGCAGCTCTAACAAGGCTTCACGGCGGCCTTCTGATTCAGCACTAAATAACAGGCGATCGCCCTGTGCGACGTATTTTTCAAGCTCAGTTAATGGTTGCTTGAGTTTATGATTGGCGGTGACATCTGGTAGCTTGCTGACTTTACCTTGAAGAGCTGTGCCAGTATAAGTTTCATTTTTAAGGCCAAAGCGGGGAAGGGCCTTAAAAGAGGAAAAAATCTGTTCAGTAAGAAGATACAGCTCTTGTGGTGCTAACAAGGGTCTTAATGGATCGACGCGTCTATCTTGATAACGCGCTTCAACCTCATTAAGGTGCGACTGAGTGGCAGACTCAATGTCTCCCACTGTGACTAATTGGGTATTGTCCGGTAAATAGTCAAAAAGAGTGGCTGTCTCATCAAAAAACAGCGGTAGATAGTTTTCAATACCAGCAGGCATGGTTTTCTTGCTGACCATTTGGTAAATCGAACCCGGCTCTTTGACTAAGACTTCAAAGCGGCGGCGATATCTTTGTCTAAAGCCTTCAATGGCCGCGTCATCGGTTGGGAACTCTTTTGCAGGCAGTAAGCGGATCGCATTGATCTCTTTACTTGAACGCTGAGTCTCTGGGTCAAAATTGCGGATAGTTTCCACTTCATCATCAAACAGTTCGATTCGATAAGGCTGGCTCGAGCCCATAGGAAAAATATCGATGATAGAGCCGCGCACGGCAAATTCACCATGCTCATAAACCTGCTCAACCACATGGTAACCGGTATTTATTAACTGTTCGCGCACATCTAAAAGACGATATTTATCGCCTTTTTCTAGCATCAGTACATTGCCAGTGAGAAATGATTGCGGCGGTAAGCGCACCATTAAGGTGGTAACCGGCACAATGACAACACTTTGCTGAGCTTGAGGGATCCGAGATAGCGCTTCGAGTCGCTGAGACACCAGATCTTGATGTGGCGAAAAGCTGTCGTAAGGCAGTGTTTCTCTGTCAGGGAACAGCCAGATCGGTATTGATTGCTCACTGAGTAAGTAACTTAGCTCAGCTTCTAGGCCGATAGCATTAGGCGTGTCGGCGGTCACAACCAAGGTTACTCCCTGGTGCTGCTTCGCAATATTGGCGATGGTTAGCGCTTGGGCTGCGCCGCTAAGTGTACACAGCGTTTGTGCCAATTTGGCACTCTTGACAGCTGGTGGAGTCAATACGGAAAAAGCATTCATTAAGGCGAGGAAACAAGTCCATTAGCAGTAAAGTTGCTAAGTATTGTAGAGGCTTGTCTCAACTCATGCCAGTGAAAATTATGTTTGTCTTAGCGGGCTAACTTGCGCAGTTTTAGTTGCCTCTGCTGTATGCTTAAGCTGGCTTTCACCAGTTGTTCTACATCACTGTCTTGGATCACACTGAAGGTTAGTTCGCAGGCATACTGGGCTGCGCTAGCTTGTGAGGCGGTTTCAGAATTAACTTGTGGATCAGCTTCAAGCAAGGTGCAGCTTTTCACTTTTGCAAGGCATAGAAGGGCCACGAGCTCCTCTTTGATGTGTAATGTCACTTGAAACATTTGCCCAAGTTCAATTGGCGCAGCACTAACAAGGGTAATGCCACTACCACCGAAATGACTGCCGGTATAGCGAGTTCCCTCATATTCCTCTTTGGCCATGACGTGTTGCAATACCATGTCAATTTTTCGAGACTGCAACTTTAAAAATTCCACCACCGTTTTTGCTTCATCATCGAGGTGGCGCAGTTGTATAAGGCAATCTGATTCAAGGGCTTTAACATCGCTAATCAACTGCAGGCTGGTAGGCAGCATCATGCCAAGTTGCGCTGGTGATGGCAGTGGTTTAGCACTATCCCAAGGACTCAAATAGACATCAAATGGATGATTAATACTAAAATAGGCTGTAGAGTCGGTTAACAAGGCTTTTGCCTCTTGTTTTTAGGGGGCTAATACACCTATTATCGTGCGCATCTTTATGATTTAGCAAGGTTAGACACGCAAATGTCTTAGTATTTGAGCAGTATTGAAAAGATATTGAGGAAATATTAAGGTTTTTTGTGAAGCGCTGGGGATCTGTTATTCCATTTGAATGGGGGCTAGCCAGTTAATTACCGTGGCTATTGAGCTCAGCTTAAGTCGATTATATTTGGGTTTTTTAATGAATTTTTCATTATCGTTTTATATTGGTTATCGCTACTGGCGAGCGCGTAAATCCAATGCATTTGCATCATTTATCACCATCTTTGCTGTCTCTGGGATTTTACTTGGTGTCGCGGCATTGATTGTGGTCAGCTCAGTCATGAATGGCCTAGAAGGTCAACTTAAACAGCGGATCTTAGGCGCAGTGCCGCAATTAACTGTGCATTCGCAAACAGCGATTGTTGATTGGCCAGAGCAAGTCATCAAGCTGAGCGAACTTCCCGGTGTGATTGGGGCTACCCCCAGTATTTCAACTCAAGCCATGGTGCAATCGCCGAGTAATATAGGCGCCGCGCAGGTTTATGGGATCTATCCTGAGCAAGAAAAAAGCTTACTTAATACCACAAAACAGGTTTATTCCGGTGATTTTGACGCACTAGAATCTGGAAAATACCGCATCATCCTAGGTGCAGAGCTAGCCCGAATGCTCGATGTTGCTCCCGGCGATAAAATTCGAGTGTTGAGCGGCGATGGTGTGGTGTATACGCCACTGGGCCCCGTGCCAAGCCAGCGTAAATTTACTGTGGCCGGTGTTTTTGAAATGGGTTCACAAGTCGATGCGACCCTTGCCTATGTTCATCATGATGACGCGCAGCGTTTGATGAGACAAAAAGCGGGTGAAATTAAAGAGCTGCGTTTGTATTTAGATGATCCCTTTAACGCCGCAAAAATGGCGCCTCAAGTGATTAACCAATTTGCCACGCCCGTTACCACAACAGATTGGCGAGATACCTACGGACATTTATTCGGGGCGGTAAAGATGGAAAAGAACATGATGTCTTTAATGCTCAGTCTTATTATCGCCGTTGCTGCATTTAATATTGTTTCTGCCTTGGTGATGATGGTGGTTGATAAAACCACTGACGTTGCGGTTCTCAAAACACAAGGTTTAACCACATCGAACGTGATGGGGATCTTTATGATCCAAGGCTCACTTAACGCGATTATTGGTTTGATATCAGGCGTTGCTGTTGGTGTATTGTTAACCTTGAACCTCAATATGATTACTCAGCTTTTAGGGATCTCTATCTTGGGAGCCGGGCAAAATTTGCCGGTGCAATTAGAGCTGAGTCAATTAACCTGGATTGTGGTTGGTACATTAGTGATAACACTGGTAGCCACCGTTTACCCAGCAATTAGAGCAGCTAATGTGCAGCCTGCTACCGCGCTTAGGTATGAGTAAGCAAACATACGAGTAAGCGGCGATATGAATAAGAACAGAATAAGTAACAATAGCGAGTTAACAATGAATCAAGAATTATTGCTACAAGTCAGCGGTGTCAGCAAGCGTTATCAAGAAGGCTCTGTCGATACTGAGGTTTTGCATAATGTTGACTTACAAGTATTTAAAGGTGAGCAACTGGCTATTGTCGGCAGCTCTGGCTCGGGTAAAAGTACCTTGCTACATATAATGGGGACGCTTGATAGCCCGACCAGCGGCACCGTCACTATGCTTGGAGAGGACCTGTATAAGTTATCGAGTCAGCGCCAAGCCAAGATACGAAATGAAAATTTAGGCTTTATTTATCAATTTCATCATCTATTACCTGAGTTTACTGCGCTTGAAAATGTGTCTATGCCTGCGTTAATTCAAGGTCAACGTCGTAAACAGGTTGAAGCCAAAGCCAAGTCATTGCTCGAGCGGGTGGGGTTAGGGCATAGGTTAAGCCATACTCCGGCAGAAATGTCCGGTGGTGAGCGTCAACGGGTAGCAATTGCCAGAGCCTTGATTAACGATCCTAAGTTAGTGCTCGCAGACGAGCCAACCGGTAATCTCGATGCTAATAGCGGCGAAGCCGTATATGAGCTTATCACTGAACTTGCTGCGCAGCTGGGCACTGCATTTGTTGTGGTGACTCATGATCAAAGCCTCGCGGCAAGAATGGATAGGCAGCTGCATATGAAAGATGGCCGCTTGGTGCAAGCCGAGGAATTCACTGCATGAGAAGTCTGTTAGCTATGTGGGTTGGCTGGCGCTTCTATTTAGCGCGTCAGTCAAATCGGTTTATTAACTTTATCTCGTTTGCTTCAACGGCGGGGGTCGCGCTCGGGGTAACCGTGCTTATCGTGGTTTTATCGGCGATGAACGGCTTTGAAAAAGAGTTAGAGCATCGCTTATTAGGCGTGGTGTCACATGGTGAGTTAATTGGTGTCAATGAGCCCATCCATCAGTGGCAATCAATTGTCAGTGATGCCAATAAAGTGCCGGGGATCACTGCCGCCGCGCCGTTTGTGCGTATGCAGGGCTTAGTGCAAAAAGTCGGTGGTTTTCAAGGGTTAACAGTACTGGGTATTGATATCGAAACCGAATCGGAAGTATCAAATATTCAGCAATTTATGTCAGCTAAGAGCTGGCAGAGCCTAAGTGAGCAAAACAGCAATAATATCGTTTTAGGTAAAGGTTTAGCCAAGAGTTTAGATTTAAAAGTCGGTCAGTCATTAAGCTTGTATATGCCTAATATCAATGGCCAGTCACAAAGTAAAATTGGCGCGGCTAAAAGTCATCGCTTTGTGGTTTCGGGCATTTTTGAACTTGGCGGTGAGCTAGATATGACCACAGCCTATATCCCGATGCAATATGCCGCCAAGACCTTGAATTTAGGTGACAGTGTTTCGGGCGTGCGTATTAAAGTTGATGACGTATTTGCAGCGCCAAGATTGATAAGAGATTTAGGTTATAGTCAGCAGCAATATGTGTATATTTCTGACTGGACTCGTACTCAAGGCCATTTATACCAAGATATCCAGCTAGTGCGTATGGTGATGTATCTGGTGCTTGCATTAGTCATTGCGGTGGCGTGCTTTAATATTGTGTCGACCTTAGTAATGGCGGTGCGAGATAAACAGTCTGAAATTGCCATCTTACTCACCATGGGCATGAGAAAAGCATCAATCATGCTGATCTTTATTGTACAAGGCGCCTTTAATGGTATTTTGGGCTGTGCCATTGGCGGGGTATTAGGGGTCATGATCTCGCTTAACTTAAGCGCTATAGCACGTACGATAGAATCGGTATTAGGCGTTCAGCTGTTATCGGCGGATGTGTATTTTATTGATTTCTTACCCTCTGAACTAAAAAGCGGTGATGTGGTAACGGTTGTCTGTTTAGCCTTTATAATGAGTGTTATTGCAACCTTATATCCCGCATGGAAAGCGAGCCAAACTCCGCCAGCAAGAGCCTTGGCTGGTAGGTAATACTGATTATCAGCTCTATAAGACAAAAATAACGCCAGCAGATGCTGGCGTTTTTATTTTTGGCTTATCTTTTACCATCTCGGCAACTATCGAGTCAAAAAAGGTAAGCAATCTAGGGCAATAAGGTGTTAGAAAGCTTATTCATGTAACCAAGTCAACGCAGCATCCTCATTGTCAAAGAATTCAATTTCTCCTGCGACAAACCAGCGCCCTAGTTTGGTGGCGGTTTCTTGCCAACCTTTATTGCCGTATAGGGCTATTTTAACAAATTGATTGCCATGTTTAAGCCCGAGTTTAAAGTCATCCCAAGCAGCGCTAAGCTCCCAACCTTCAAGCTCTGTCGCATCAAACAGGGCTTTAATCTTAGGCTGTTTGACCTCCGATAGGGCGGAATCAATGACAGGGGTAATCGCGAGGTAATCGCTATGGGTAAGCTTACCTTTGGCTTTTAGGGTTAAGTAAAACTCGTCACTCACTCTCTCTATGCCGATAGAGAAACCGTGTCTTAGTGCATTCATATAGACTCTCCTTGTTAGATAATGCGCGTCATACAGTATTTGTTGATTTGATATCACTCGCGCCATGAAAACTAATCCAGACAACTGCATTGATATCGATGAATATCACGTTTATGCTTTCGGGCAATTTAATTTCGCCTGTTTAGCTATAAAAATCAGGTGTTATTTGGGTACTAGGTATAGAAGAGCTTGGAGCGAAAACCAAGCCAAAAGGAATAATAATGGATCAGCAAGCATATTCAATTGGTGTCAAAGGCCAAAAGTGGGGCGATGCAGAAAAAGCCCAGTGGTTTAATGCTCAGTCGGTTAAACGCTCATACCAAGATGAAGTGCTGAGTAAAATTCTAGCGCTTAAAGACTGCTTTAACGTCGAGCAGTATGGCGCGCTGTCATACGATGCTGCACGTTATCCTCTATTTGCCATTAAATCGCCAAACTGGGATGACAACAAAGCGACCATTTTAGTGACCGGTGGCGTGCATGGCTACGAGACAAGCGGCGTTCAAGGTGCGATTCGTTTTGTTGAAACGAAAGCGGCTGATTATGCAAAGCATTTCAATATTTTAGTGGCACCGTGTATTAGCCCTTGGGGTTATGAAACCATTAACCGCTGGAACCCGAAAGCTATTGATCCTAATCGCTCGTTCTATGCAGATAGCCCTGCAGAAGAGTCGGCAGCGTTAATTAAGCTGTTAGCAGAACTTGAGGTGGAGATATTTGCCCATATTGACCTACACGAAACCACCGATACCGATAACAGTGAATTTAGACCGGCATTAGCAGCGCGTGACGCGGTAGAACACACTAACTGGAATATTCCAGACGGATTCTATCTGGTAGGCGATACCATCAATCCACAAGATGCGTTTCAAACGGCAATGATAACAGCAGTAGAGCAGGTGACTCATATCGCTCCAGCCGATGACAGCGGTAAGTTAATTGGTGTTGTTCTGGCTCAGTTTGGCGTGATTAATTACGCGACTAAAGCGTTAGGTTTATGCGCGGGCGTGACAGATGCAAAATATGTCACCACAACAGAAGTCTACCCTGATAGCCCATTATCAGATGATGAAAACTGCATTGTGGCGCAGGTCGCTGCGATAACCGGTGGACTGGATTACTTGCTAACCCTGTAGCTTTTGCTTCTTAGCTGTGACCCTAGGCTTTGGTTTATGACTCTAGTTTAAGGCTCTAGTTTAGCATTTTGCAGTAAAAATGCGGCTTTAGCACAATAGCCTCGTCATATAGATGAGGCTTTTTTATGCCTGTATTTTCATCTGCTTGAAGAAATGTATTTGAAGTAAAAGGTCACTTTCAGTTAACCTGATTGCGATAATAATGACAAAAAACAGCAAAAGGAAATTTGCGAATGAGCATAGTTTTAGCTACCTCAGCTTTTGCTTTATCTCTCTCAGTACTTGCGCCCTTGAACGGCGATTCATCGGTGCTTATTGAAAACCCCAAGGTTACCCAGCAGCAGGGTTGCTTCAGCGGGACATTCTCCAGTTACGATGTGTGGAAAAAAGAGGTAAAGCAAAGGTACCAACCGCACTACCATACCCAAGAACAGATAAGTCATGCGATGAGCTCGTTCGAAGCTCGATATCCACGGCATAAATTTAATTATGCTCAGCGCGAATTAGCTTGCAGCACGTTTACCTATATGGTCGATGGCATTCCAGTTGATGGCTTTGTGATTAAACCCAAGTTCTCAATAAAACCTTTACCAGTGGTGGTTTTTAACCGCGGTGGCAACGGCGACTTTGGCCGGGTAGGCTTCAGCGCTATGATGCACACTCTTTTTCCCATCGCGCAAGAAGGCTTTGTGATTATTGGCAGCCAATATAGGGGCTCCTATAGCGCTCAGCTCCTTTCTCAATCGGGCTCAAAAGCCGTTGACCGAGTAAGTGTCGAGGACGAATTTGGCGGTAAAGATATACAAGATGTGACTCACTTGATTGATTATATTCCGAGTATTGCTGGTGCAGACTCAGAGCGTATTGGCCTATTTGGCTGGAGTCGAGGGGGAATGCAAAACTATCTAGTATTAAAGCAGCTTGAAAATATTAAAGCGGTAGTGACGATAGCCGGGAGCACAGATCTGTTAGCTGGTCTTAGCCAGCGCCCTGATATGGAGCGTGTATATAAAAAACGTATTCCAGACTATCGTCAAAATAAAGCCGCTGAACTTGACAAGCGATCGGTGATTAAGTGGGTCGATAAGTTACCGACTAATGTCCCCATTCTGTTGTTACATGGCAGTGATGATAGGCGAGTCGATGTCAGTCACTCAATTACATTTGCCGAGAAGTTGAAGCAACATAACTTGAGTCATAAGCTGGTTGTTTATGATAAGGATGATCACGGCTTAACCCGCAATAAAGAGCAAGCGTACCAAGAGGTAGTCTCTTGGTTTCAGCAATACCTATAATTTAAAATGAGCATTAACATAATACGAGCATTAACCATCAACACAAAGTAGCAAGGAATGCGCAATGAGAGTATTTAACGAGTTCTGGTTTTGGTTTGGCTTAATCATTTGTCCAATCATTTTTATTGCGAGTGTCTTCAATACAGGTCGATTACTCGGTCATCTTATCTATCGCTCTGAGCCGTTATTACAAGCATTGAGTACTGCGCCTGAGCGTCCTGAGTTAGTGGTCAGCTTCGCTCTGGCTATTTGCAGTGTTTCTGAGTTTTACCGAGCATTTAGCCGCGCAAAAGTAAGGTTTGCAGGCTAAGTTAAACTGACTTCAGACTCGCTAGCAGTAATTGAGACATCTGTATCGCGGTGGAAGTGTTTAATATGTGGTCATATCAATAGTTTGAGTAAGGCGCGGCGTCAAGCCAGAGTTATAACATAGCTTAAAAAAAGAAAACGCAGCCATTACCTGAAATCAGGGGGACTGCGTTTTTTAATGCCTAGAAAATAAACTTTAGCAAGACCATTGTTGCCTATGCAACAAAATTAGTCTAGAATTCACAGTTGTTGTATGTGCAACAATAATTTTTAAGTAGCAAGTTAACTGGCTGTTCAACTCATGAGTCTGTTGAAGCAAGGCTTAACACCTAACACCTAACACCTAACACCTAACACCTAACACCTAACACCTAACACCTAACACCTAACACCTAACACCTAAGCCCGTTATGGCCAACGAATAAAGATGCTGGAATTAGAGCAAGTGATGTTTGTGGAGAGAAGATGAAAGACAAAATATACCAATATATTAGCTATGCAGTACTGAGCTTAGCCGTACTGTTTTCGCTATTTTTGGTCACAACAGACAATATCGCCCCTTTCACCACACAGGCTGCTGTACATAAGAACGTGGCGACAATAGCCGCTGAAGTTTCGGGGGTGGTTACTCAGGTCTACGTTGAGAATGGCCAGCAAGTGACTCAGGGGCAGCCATTATTTGCAATTGTTCAAAGTCAGTACCTGATTGCGGTAAAACAGGCCCAAGCTGAGCTTAATCAAGCATTAGAGGATAACTCTGCCAAGGGGCAAGAGTTAGTTGCGGCTGAGCAGGTTATATCCCAGCGCAGCTCAGAGAAAATGAATGCAACCCGTAAGATGAAGCGTTATCAATCGTTATTAAAGCAGGGCACGGTTACACAGCAAGCGCTAGAAGATGCCGAGTTAGCCTATAACGTCGCATTGAGCAGTGAGTCTGCAGCCAAAGCAGATGTGAAGCGTATTAAAGCTGAGCTTGCCACTGAACAAGATAATGCCGCAATTGAACTTGCCAAAGCAAAGTTAGCTCAAGCTCAGTTAGAGCTTGAACATACACAGGTTACAGCGCAACTCGCGGGTTCGGTAAGTAATTTACAACTTCAAACTGGAAGCTATGTCGCGGCGGGTGCGACGGCCATGTTTGTTGTAAATGAGCATGACAGCTGGCTAAGTGCAGACTTCAATGAAAATGGCATTGAGCATATACAAGCTGACGCTCCTGTGATGATTGTGTTCGATGCATTGCCTGGTAACATCTTTTACGGAAAAATTATTAATCAGGATCGCGCCATTTACGATCAATCGAGCATGAGCAATCAATTAGCCGAGGTCACTAATAGCGATCGCTGGATCAGGGAACAGCAAAAAATTCGAACTCGAATTACTATTAATGATCTAAATAAGCAATTGATTTCAGGCTCTCGAGCCAGTGTGATGGTGATAAACGGTAATTGGCTGGTGGATGCTAGTGCTAAGATCTGGATGAGCTTAGTTAGTTACTTTCACTATGTGTATTAACAGGTTTGAAGTCAGGTTCGAATATGTTTTCTAACGCAATGCAAAGAAATGAAGCCATTAGGATCACCTTAGTGATCACGCTTTGTATGTTGGTTGGCCAAATGTTTCGTTTTGACTCTGCGGTCTACCTTGCGCTGTATCCAACAATCGTGATGACCAAAGTAAAAGATTACTCTTGGAGTCATCTTGTAAAAACCTTTGCGCCAACACTGCTCAGTGCATCTATAGCGCTTGTGATTGTTGAACTGTTTCAGTCTCATCCCTTTATTGTGTGGACAATTAGCTTACTGTTTGTCGATTGGATGCGAAAAAAAGCAGATACACCCATTAAGCGTGGCGCAATGATAATGCCGGTTTTTAATTGGATTCTTATCGTCATTTTTTCACAATTTAGTAGTCAGAGCATGCCGGATAGAATTGGTGAAATTTTTCTATCGATGTTGATTACTGTTTGTGTCGCAAAGGTTGTCGTTCGGTTTTTCCCTGTATCAGACTTAGCGGAAAACGCTAAGACTAAGATATTTAAGCCGCAACAAGTCACCTATCAGCAAAGACTTGTGACTATGAGTCTTATCGGCACGGGTATTGCGGTATTGATGAACATTAATCTGCTTTCGGCAACCTTTTGTATGGTGCCAGTCATCGCCGCAGCAACTCAAATTGATCGCAATGCCTATAAAGAGGTGGTGAGGCGCCGCTTCATCACTCAAGTAGGTGGCTGCGCCATTGCTGTGATAGTGAGCGTTTTACTTGCAGGCCATCAAGCGGTTATCAGTTACTATACGCTTATTGTTGGCGCGGCTATTTTTTTGATTGCGACCCAGATGGTCACAGCCAAAAAAGCGTTACGAGACTTTCATGGCGATGCGCTTTTAGCGACAGTCCTACCAATCCAACTTTATATTGGTACCGCTAGTATGGGGTTGGAGAGTATTTTACTTAGAGCGTGGGAACTGGCGCTAACATTAGGTATATTATTCCTATTATTTCAGCTATCTAACAGAAGAGAACACAATGTCACAGACGAGCAAAATGGTGCCGGAGCTTGAAGCTAGTACGTCATTTATGATGGGACTAGCTTATAAACAATTTAGAACCTTGGCTAACCAAGCGTTGACGGCAAAGCTTGGCATTAGTCTTGAAATGTTAGGTGCGCTTAAAGTGTTAGCCCATGCTGGCGAGATGCCGCAGCAAGGGTTAGCTGAAAGCCTACTGCGTGAACGCTCGGCGACTAAGCGACTAGTTGATAACTGCATTAAGCGCGAATTAATCAGCAGCTATAAAAATGAAACAAATAAAAAAGCGAAATATTTAGCGATTACAGATAAAGGCATACAGGTAAAAGAGCAGGCTAGCGCTATATTGTCAGGAATTATTGAACAGTTTTACGCGCCATTAACTGCTCAGGAGAGAGAAACGATATTAGTGCTTTGCCGTAAGCTGGTAAAAGATGATGTTTTTTTGGCAAATGACTAACTAATGGGTTAAAACTTTGTAGAACCTAGAACCTAGAACCTAGAACCTAGAACCTAGAACCTAGAACCTAGAACCTAGAACCTAGAACCTAGAACC